>JAOUNI010000043.1 GCA_029881035.1 Gammaproteobacteria bacterium
ATATGATTTCATAGATAAAGCCCTCATTAGTGAGGGGCAGATTATAGGCGCTGACCCGCTAACAGGAAAGCACCGTGTGTTTTCATTTGTGCAGGCGGGGGCAGGAACCGCTAAAATGCCCGCCCATGACAACAAGTATCAATATCAACCAGCTGGCTGAAGAGCTGCATAGTCTACGCGACTGTATCCGTTGGGGTGTCAGTGCCTTTAATGCCGCAGAGCTTTCTTTTGTGCAGGGCATGCCCAGTGCACCCGATGAAGCCGTGTATTTATGTCTGGCTGCGTTGCATCTGCCACCTGACTTTAGTGAGAACTATTTCGATTGCCGGCTCACCCTGGTCGAGCGCAAGGCGGTGCTGGCTTATTACCAGCAGCGTATCGAGCAGAAAAAACCGGCGGCCTACATCACCCATGAGGCCTGGTTTGCCGGGCTGAGTTTTTATGTCGATGAGCGCGTGCTGATCCCACGCTCACCCTTTGCCGAGTTGATCCAGCAGCAGTTCTCGCCCTGGGTTCTGGAAGAGGAAGTACACAATATACTGGAGCTATGCACCGGCAGCGGCTGCATCGCCATCGCCTGTGCCCATGCCTTCGAAAATGCCCACGTGGTCGCCAGTGATATATCTGCTGAGGCGCTGGCGGTGGCCGAAATCAATCGCCGTAATCATGGCCTCGAAGATCGGCTGGAGCTGGTGCAGTCTGATCTATTCGAGCATGTGCCTAACCGCCAGTACGATCTGATCGTCAGCAACCCGCCTTATATCTCCGAGCCGGAAATGGCCGAACTCAGCGACGAGCTCAAGGCTGAACCCGCGCTCGGGCTGGTCGCTGGTGAGCAGGGGCTGGATGTGGTCATCCCCATGCTGCAACGTGCTCGCGAATTTCTGTCCGATCATGGCGTGCTTATCATTGAAGTCGGCTATTCATGGCCGGTGCTGGAAGCCGCGCTGCCCAATGTGCCCTTTGTCTGGCTGGATTTTGAATTTGGCGGCGACGGCGTGTTTATGCTCACCGCCGAGCAACTTGATGCGCATCAGGATGATTTTGATGCGCTTTGAGTGGTAACATTCAGAACGTTAAAAAATAACACTCTTGAGAGCTTTGCGCGATGTAGATTTTTCGTTAGAGCAAGGCGAAAAATGCTGAGAAAGCGGAGTTTACTTTTTGTAAATGAGCATTTTGAGGTATTTTTCAACGCGGCTATAGCGAAAAAGATGCTTCGCGCAGAGTTCTCTTATAACAATAAACACTAGCGATTTACTCATATGTCTGGCAATACTATCGGTAAACTTTTCACCGTCACCACCAGTGGCGAATCTCACGGCCCGGCCTTGCTGGGTATTGTCGATGGCTGTCCGCCGGGGCTGGAAATCAGCGAAGCCGACCTGCAGATCGAACTGGATCGTCGCAAGCCTGGCACCTCGCGCCACACTACGCAGCGCCGCGAACCGGATGAAGTTAGAATACTCTCCGGTGTGTTCGAAGGCAAAACCACCGGCTGCAGCATCGGCCTGATGATCGAAAACGTCGATCAGCGTTCCAAAGACTACGGCGACATCATGAATACCTTCCGCCCCGGTCATGCTGATTACACCTACCAGCAGAAATACGGTTTCCGTGATTATCGAGGCGGTGGCCGTTCCTCGGCGCGTGAAACCGCGATGCGCGTCGCCGCCGGTGCTATCGCCAAAAAATATCTGGCAGATCGCTACGGCATCAAAATTTACGGCTACCTGTCGCAGCTCGGCCCGATTGAAATCGAGAAGATTGATCTTGATGAAGTGCGCAACAATCCTTTTTTCTGTCCCGACGCCAGCAAGGTCGAGGAGATGGAAGCCTATATGGACGCGCTGCGCAAAGAGGGCAATTCGGTTGGCGCCAAAATCACGACGATTGCCGAAGGCGTGCCGCCGGGCCTGGGTGAGCCAGTGTTCGATCGCCTCGATGCGGATATCGCACAGTCGATGATGGGTATCAACGCCGCCAAGGGCGTCGAAATCGGCGACGGTTTTGGTTGCGTTGCCGCCAAGGGCACCGAGTTCCGTGACGAAATTACCCCCGAAGGTTTTCTTAGCAACCACATGGGCGGTGTGCTCGGTGGTATTTCATCCGGTCAGGATGTCGTCGTGCATACCGCCTTCAAGCCGACCTCGAGCATGCGCCTGCCGGGGCGTTCGGTGGATATCAACGGTCAGCCCACTGAAGTTGTCACCCATGGTCGTCACGATCCCTGTGTCGGTATCCGTGCTACGCCGATCTGTGAAGCCATGCTCGCGATCACACTGCTCGACCACATGCTGCGCTTCAAAGCGCAATGCGGTGATGTGCAGTCGCAGACGCCGGTGATTCCCGCCAGCGTTAAATAGTGTGGTAGCTGTGATGAGGTTTCGTTCCGGATTTTTATTTCAGCACTGTAGATGAACAATCCGAACAACAGTCTCGCGCCCATCCCTTATTGGCGACTGAGCAGTTTCTATTTTTTCTATTTCGCTTCGCTCGGCGCACTGGTGCCTTACTGGAGCCTGTATCTAAAAGATTTGGGCTTTGGCGCCCAGGCCATCGGCATCCTGATTGCTTTTCTGCCCGCAACAAAAATTTTTGCGCCCTATATCTGGGGCTGGCTGGCTGATCATACCCAGCGTCCTATCACCATCATCCGCGTGGCCAACTTGCTGGCCGTGTTTGCCTTTGCCGGCGTGTTTATGGGCAACAGTTACTGGTGGCTGGCGCTGGTCATGTTTACTTTCAGTTTTTTCTGGAATTCATCGTTGCCGCAATTTGAAGCGACTACGCTGAATCACCTCAAAGACAAAATTCATCGTTACAGCAATATTCGTCTCTGGGGGTCGCTGGGTTTTATTTTTATGGTCGTTGGTCTCGGTGAGTTTTTCCAGCGCCACAGCATTGACTGGTTGCCTGCCGTTATATTTGTTCTACTGGCGGCAATATTTTTAGTCAGCCTGATGGTGCCGGAACGTTTGCAGGTTGAACATGGCGAGCAGGCGCACATTATGAGCGTGGTGCGTCAGCCGGTGGTGCTGGCATTTCTCGCAGTGTGTTTTTTAATGGTGCTCAGTCACGGGCCTTATTACACTTTTTACAGTATTTATCTCGAAGAGCACGGTTACAGTCGTCGTTTCATCGGTATCTTCTGGGCAGTCGGTGTGATTGCTGAAGTGATTATTTTTCTGCTGATGCATAGAGTTCTGCCGGTACTGGGCGCGCGCTTGCTGTTACTGGTCACGCTCGCGCTCACCGCACTACGCTGGTTGCTGATTGGTTATTTCCCCGATAACACGACCATGCTGTTTTTTGCACAGTTGTTTCATGCGTTTAGTTTTGGTGTGTTTCACGCGGTGGGCATTTTACTGGTGCATCAGTTTTTCAAAGGCAAGCATCAGGGCAGGGGACAGGCTTTATACGCCAGTTTGAGTTTTGGTGTAGGTGGTGCAGCCGGTAGTTTGGTTAGTGGATTTTTATGGGATCGGGTTGATCATTCGAGTTTGTTTGCATTAGCGGCAGTGGCAGCATTGTTAGCATGGATAGTCGTTTGGCGATTTATACGTTTGGATATCAGATAGTTAATTGCAGTTTCCGTGCTTATTTAGATGTTGTAAAACTATATTGCTGGCTTTATTTTCTATTTTAGTTTGATTCTATTGATCTTGATTTGTGCTCTTCTATACTTGATAAGCGCATGCTAATAAGGAGATTGGTAAATGATTATTAATTCTCATTTGAGAAGGATTGATCGTAACATGTGTGTATTTAATCTGTTTTTATAATCAGGAAATATAATGCAGTTACGTCATCGACTTATTATTAGTTTCTCAGTAATGGCTTTCATGATTGTCAGCGTATTTTCTGTCTTATCTTATCAAATCAGTATCGATTCGAAAAAACGTACAGAAACTAATTTTGTATTACATTTATTAGGTGAGTTCGAGAGGATTCTTAAGCCTTCCCTGCAAAACGAAATTTCAGATATTGATGAGATTCAGAACCTGAGTCATATTCTTGATTTTGTTGATTCTAATGAACATTTAATTTTAGAGCACCATGGTCATATACATCATCTGAGAAATAAGCAATTTATTCCATTTAATCATTCTGAATTAGATCAGTTAGATAATGATGCTGCTCAGATTGCTAAGAGTAATAAAATTAGTGGGCAAAGTGATATAAATAATGTCAATTATTCCTGGGCATCTAAAATGGTGAATGATACAGATTATAGAATGATTCTCTATCATGAAACCCAGGATGACATAACTTTTGCTGAAAACTCCAAGATATGGAAACGTTTGATATTAACTGCGGCTATTTTATTTTGGCTTACTGTATGGGCGGCACTTTTTTTGTCTTCATGGATAACGAAGAAGCTTGATAAAAAAAATCAAAAGCTTGTTTATCAGGCTACCCATGATGCTTTAACAGATCTTCCAAATCGTGTTTTTTTATTTCAAAGGTTTAATGAATTAATTAAGGATAAAAAAGATCCATATGAGAGAATAGTTCTTTATATTATGGATATTGATGGTTTCAAGGTTCTTAATGATACTCTTGGG
Source organism: Gammaproteobacteria bacterium (assembly GCA_029881035.1). Lineage (GTDB taxonomy): Bacteria > Pseudomonadota > Gammaproteobacteria > SZUA-229 > SZUA-229 > LH-M37. The sequence continues at coordinate 4,569 of JAOUNI010000043.1, forward strand.
CATGCTTATGGTGATGAGTTGTTAAGGTTTATCGCTGAGCGGCTATCTTCAAAAGATATTGAATGCGATTTCATTTCCCGATTGGGTGGCGATGAATTTGCCATGTTAAAAACTTATCAGGAAAATGACAATATTCAAGAATTTATTCAGAGAGTACAAGATAAGTTGTCTCGTCCTGTTTCGTTTTCAGGGATCGATTATCGAGTTAAAGGAAGTATTGGCATTGCTATATATCCTCTTCATGGTGACGATCCTGAAACCCTAATTCAGCATGCAGAAGTTGCCATGTACAAGGCCAAGACCAGAGATGTTAGTTATTTTATTTATTCGGATGAAGATAATCCAAACAGTGTAAGGAAATTAAAGCTCATAAGTGAATTGCACGTAGCTGTTAAAAATAATGATTTGCAGGTTTATTATCAGCCTAAAATAAATTTAAAAAATAAAAAGATTTATGGCGTTGAAGCATTGGTTCGATGGAATCACCCGCAGCTTGGTTTTGTCCCGCCAGATGAATTTATTTCACTTGCTGAGCAAGTTGGTTTAATTTCAAAAATTACTGACCAGGTGTTATATCAGACTATCCAAGACTGGAATAAGTGGCATCAGATGGGTTTTGAATTACACGTTGCCGTTAATATTTCAAGTAATGAATTCGAAGATCCAAATATGCCTTCAAGAATATTAAATTATCTTGGAGACTGGAATATGCCCTCATCTTTTCTAACCCTGGAAATAACAGAAAGTATTATGATGGGGAATATAGATAATACTTTGTCGTTATTTCAAAGCTTACGTAATATAGGCATTGAGCTATCAATTGATGACTTTGGAACAGGATTTTCCTCATTATCGTATTTACGACAATTGCCTGTTTCTGAGCTTAAAATTGATCGCAGCTTTATAATTGAAATGCTTGTCCACGAAAATGACCTTAAAATTGTAAAAACAATTTTAAATTTAGCCCACGATCTAAATTTCAAGGTGGTGGCAGAAGGTATAGAGGATTTACCTACACTACAAAAGCTGGAAGAATTAGGTTGTGATAATGTGCAGGGTTATTATTTGGCTAGGCCCATGCCTGCCAATGAGCTGGAAAAATGGTGTGCAGAATCGGAGTGGGGATCAGGTGTTGATGTTGAGTTTTCTTCTGCAGCTGAGCAATAAGAACTATGTTGTTTCTATAATTCCTGATTTCTATATGCGTGTAACATAATTGACGAATAGTTCAGTCAATCAATAAAAATTACTCCGAAATTAATTCCCTGATTAGTGCCTCAAGATGATTTTGGATGCCAAAAGAGATATCTCTCAAAATCCCATTCTTATCTATCAGAATAGATGAAGGCGTTCCCTGTAACTGATAAGTTTCAAACGTCAGTGCGTTGTGTGTTTTTGATTTTAGATATTTGAGTGCCTGTTGATTAATGGGTGTTCTTTTATCTTCGGGCCAGTCCCTGTAATCGGAGATCTGGCTTTCTATAAAGGCGAGTATTTTTTCTTCTGTTATTTCATCTTTATTCTTGACGAGTTTGTCCATGGCTATAGGAAATGGCAATATATAGTCGAGTTTGTTGTCGTTTACATAATCGGTATTAGCCAGTTGTTTTAATGGTTCGCCAACCACTTCACCGGTTTCAATCAGCCGTTTTAAATTGCCCTCTGTATTGATATCAAAGTTTTCAAAAGCAGTAGCAATGCCGAGTACGATAAAGTCATCCTGTGCAAACAGATTGTGTAATCGAATGGCCTCAGGCAGGGCGTGAACAAAACAGCCGGTGCAGTTCACCTGAAAGACTTCTATCAGGATGACCTTGCCAAGGTGGTTACCGATGTTGCCGACTTCGCTCTGTAGCCAGGTTTCCAGTTGAAGCTCGGGTGCTTGTTGACCGATGCGTGCAATGGTTTTCATATCACTGTGTTTTATTTTGTCAGTTATCTTTGCTGAGTAATTGTAACAGCGCATTCGCCGCACTCGAACGGGTTCTAGCCTTGTGAAACACCACACCCAGTTCGCGCTGCATTTTTATGGTTTTCATCTCGATCACCTGGAGCGAATCATCCAGCATGGAATCGGGAATGACACCCCAGCCGATGCCAGTCTGCACCATGGCCTTGATGGTTTCCAGATAGTTGGTTTCCATCAGGATGCTGGTCTGTTCATCGAGTTGCAGGGCGCGGTTGATTAGTGCGCGGGTGTAGGTGCCGGTCGAGGGCAGGATCGAAGGCTGGGCGAGCAATTGTTTACGGCTGATTTTTTCATTCGCAGCCAGCGGGTGGTCGGCGGCGACAACGCAATGCATGGGATCGTGCCAGACGGTTTGCAGTGAGAGTCGCTCATCGGCTTGCGTCGGCAGGGTGACGATGCCGAGTTCGATGTCGCCGTGCAGCACCTGCTGGCAGGCCTGTTCGGAATCCATGAACTGCAGCTCCAGATCGACCTCGGGGTAGGCTTTGGCAAACTGGCGCAACACCGCGGGCAGGCGATGCAGGCCGATATGGTGGCTGGTAGCAAAGCGCAGATGGCCGCGGGTAGTCTGGCGCAGGTTGCTGATAATGCGTTCACTTTCTTCCAGTTCATCAAGGATGCGCCGGTAGCCCGGAATTAGCGCCTGCCCGGCTTCGGTGAGTTGCACGCTTTTACCGATGCGGTCGAACAGGCTGATGTCGAGAAACTGCTCCATGCTCTGGATGCGCTTGCTGATCGCGGGTTGGGTCAGGTGCAGGCGCTCGGCAGCGCGCGAAAATGAGGCGGTTTCACTGACGGCTAAAAAGGCGCGGATGTTCTGGATGTCCATGTTTCCAATGATATAACAATTTGGAATGAATAATATAAAAATAATGAATTTGTGTTATTCATGATTTGGGGCTACGCTCTTCACCAAGATGGTACCCGTAAGGGAAAAACGAACATAGACGCAAAGAGTAAACACGATGACAGCTAAAACTTTATACGACAAATTGTGGGATGCACACGTAGTGCGCAGCGAAGACGATGGCACGGCGTTGCTTTATATCGACCGCCATTTAGTGCACGAGGTGACTTCGCCGCAGGCTTTTGAAGGTCTGCGCATGGCAGGGCGCAAACCCTGGCGCGTGGATTCGATTATGGCGGTGCCTGATCATAACGTGCCGACGACAGATCGTAGCGCCGGCATCGAAGATCCGGTGGCGCGTTTGCAGGTAGAAACGCTTGATAAAAACTGTCAGGAATTTGGCCTGAATGAATTTGTCATGTCCGATATTCGCCAGGGCATTGTGCATGTCATTGGCCCCGAGCAGGGCGCTACCTTGCCGGGCATGACCGTGGTCTGTGGTGATTCGCATACTTCCACGCATGGCGCGTTTGGTGCGCTGGCGTTCGGTATCGGCACGTCCGAAGTCGAACATGTACTGGCGACGCAGTGTTTGTTGCAGAAGAAAAGCAAAAACATGCTGGTCAGTGTTGACGGCAAAGTCAGCGCGGGTGTCACTGCGAAAGACATCGTGCTGGCGATTATTGGTGAGCTGGGTACGGCCGGTGGTACCGGTTATGCCATCGAGTTTGGTGGCGATGCGATTCGTGCGCTCAGCATGGAAGGCCGCATGACGTTGTGCAATATGGCGATTGAAGCGGGCGCGCGTGCCGGCATGGTGGCGGTCGATGCTACTACGATTGAATATGTGAAGGGCCGCCCTTATGCACCAGCCAGTGAAAACTGGGATGCGGCCATTGCTGAGTGGCAGGAATTGCATTCGGATGCGGGCGCGAAATTCGACAAGGAAATTCATATTGATGTCACTTCGATCAAGCCGCAGGTGACCTGGGGTACGTCGCCGGAAATGGTGGTGGCGATTGATGCTGTCGTGCCTGATCCGGATCAAGAGGCGGATAGTGTCAAGGCGGACGGCATGCGCAAGGCATTGGTATACATGGATCTGAAAGCGGGCACACCGATCAAGGACATTGCGATTGATAAAGTGTTTATTGGTTCGTGCACCAATTCACGCATCGAAGATTTGCGCGCGGCGGCCAAAGTGGCCGAGGGCAAACAGGTGGCGGGTAATGTGAAACTGGCGATGGTGGTGCCGGGTTCGGGTCTGGTGAAGCAGCAGGCAGAAAAAGAAGGTCTGGATAAGATTTTCATCGCTTCTGGTTTTGAATGGCGCGAGCCGGGCTGTTCCATGTGTCTGGCAATGAATGCAGATCGGCTGGAGCCGGGTGAGCGTTGCGCTTCCACATCGAACCGGAATTTTGAAGGTCGTCAGGGGGCGGGTGGTCGAACGCATCTGGTGAGTCCGGCGATGGCGGCAGCGGCGGCGATAGCGGGTCATTTTGCTGACGTGAATGAGGGGGTTTAGTTATGAGAAAAATTATTATTCTTTTGGCAACGGTTTCTTTAATGGCTTGTAATGAGACATGGCAGGGTGTGAAGAAAGACTCGAAAGAAGTAGCACGTTCTGTTGGTGATGCCGGTAATCAGCTTGCCGATAAAGTAAAAGGGTCATTAAATAGCGATAAAGAAAAAGAAGACAGGAAATAATTATGCAGGCATTTACAAAACATAAAGGTATCGTTGCGCCGATGGATCGACCGAATGTCGATACCGATGCGATTATTCCAAAACAGTTTTTGAAATCGATCAAGCGTTCAGGTTTTGGTCCGAATGCATTTGATGACTGGCGTTATCTCGATGCAGGTGGGCCGGATATCGATAATGGCATGCGTCGGGTTAATCCGGATTTTGTCCTGAACCAGCCGCCGTTTGATAAGGCGACAATTCTGGTGGCCAGGGAAAATTTTGGTTGTGGCTCTTCCCGTGAGCACGCGGTCTGGGCGCTGGAAGATTTTGGTTTTCGTGCGGTGCTCGCGCCCAGCTTTGCCGATATTTTTTTCAACAACAGTTTTAAAAATGGTCTGTTGCCGATTGTTCTCGATGCAAAGATCATCGATTCAATTTTTAAAGCTATAGAGAAAACTCCGGGTTTTGAGCTGGCCATTGATCTTGAGTCTCAGGTCATTGTAATAGAAGGGCAGGCGCCGATTAAATTCGAAGTGGATGAATTCCGCAAACACTGCTTGCTAAACGGTCTGGATGATATTGGTCTGACCTTGCAGCATGCGGATGACATCAGGGCCTATGAGGCTAGACGAAGCCAGCAGGCGCCGTGGCTATTTTAAGTGAGACGCCAGCTTAGCCAGTTCATTTTTTTTGTCAGTCTGTTTCTTGTCGGTTGCGCGGGACGTCAGTCGGTATTCGTGCCGGCGGCAGCGTCAGCAGAAAACGGTTCGGTGGTCTATATATATCGCCCAGCCAGGGCAGCGAATGTGATGTTGACGCCAGAAGTGATTATTGAGGGCGTCAAAAGTTTTGGCATCAGCAGTGGTGACTATAAACAGCTTTATCTGTCGCCGGGCAAGCATGTGATCAGGTTGGCGGCGACGGACGGTAATACGCCCGTGGTTGAACATGATCTGGAAGTGGTCAGGGAACAGGTGCACTACCTGCGCGTCGATACTTCGATGAAACTTGAGTTCGGGCAAACTTATCAGCCGTATCAGCGAAAGTTTGCACTAATCGAGGTGTCGGTAGAAAAGGCGGTGACAGAAATCTCTGCCTGTGCAGATATGGATGATCAAGTAAAACAGAAAAAACCAGTGGCTGCTGTTGAGGCGGATCAGGCTGAAGAAAATGCATCGACTTTTTCCGTGGGTAAAACGGCGAATCCATTTTCCCGGTGACAGACAGTGGCGGCTTATTAACGTATAATTTGGCGCCTTTATTGGGCGCTGTGCAGATAAACAAATCAGAAGATCAGGTTAAGTATGAGTAAGAAAATTGCAGTTTTACCGGGTGACGGTATTGGCGTAGAGATTGTTGCCGAGGCCGTTAAAGTGCTGGAGCATCTTAAAAGTGATGGGCTTGATCTGGCGCTGACCGAAGCGCCCATTGGCGGTGCTGGTTATGATGCTGTGGGCAAGCCATTACCGGATGAAACTCTGGCACTGGTAAAAGCCTCCGATGCAATTTTGCTCGGCGCCGTGGGTGGCCCACAGTACGAAGCCTTGCCCAGAGAATTGCGCCCTGAACGGGGTCTGTTGGGCTTGCGCTCTGAGCTGGGCCTGTTTGCTAATTTGCGTCCGGCCATTTTGTATCCGCAACTGGCCGAAGCGTCTTCATTAAAAGCCGAAGTGGTTGCCGGTCTGGATATCATGATTGTGCGCGAACTCACCGGTGGCATCTATTTTGGTGAGCCGCGTGGTATTCGCGAAAAAGCTAATGGTGAGCGCGAAGGTTTTAATACCCTGGTTTATAGTGAGTCGGAAGTGGATCGTATTGCGCGTGTGGCTTTTGATATTGCCATGAAGCGTGGTAAAAGATTGTGTTCGGTTGATAAAGCGAATGTGCTGGAAGTGTCTGAACTGTGGCGTGAAGTGGTTAATAATGTCGGCCAGGAATACGGCGAAGTTGAACTCAGCCACATGTATGTCGATAACGCTGCTATGCAGCTGGTGAAATGGCCAAAGCAGTTTGATGTCATGGTGACCAAGAATATGTTTGGTGACATTCTTTCCGATGCCGCCGCCATGCTGACCGGCTCGATTGGTATGTTGCCGTCAGCTTCGCTGGATGCCAACAGCAAGGGCATGTACGAGCCGATTCATGGTTCGGCACCAGATATCGCAGGTAAGGGTATCGCTAATCCCCTGGCGACTATTTTATCAGTGGCGATGATGTTGCGTTACACCCTGGATGAACCGGTGCTGGCCGACAGGATTGATGCCGCCGTAGGTCGGGTGCTCGATAAAGGTTTGCGTACCCCTGATATTATGGCTGCAGGTTGCAAACAAATTGGTACCGTTGAAATGGGCGATGCTGTCATCGCGGAACTGGCTTAATTTAACAAGTCATTAAATTTAATTTTAGAACTGGAAAAAAGACGATGAGTAAAACTTATGATGTTGCAGTAGTGGGTGCTACCGGTGCTGTTGGCGAAACCATGTTATCGATTCTGGCTGAGCGAAAATTCCCTGTTGGTGAAGTGTATGCTCTGGCCAGTAGCCGTTCCGCGGGTAAACGCGTTGAATTCGGTGACAGGATGCTGGTCGTGCAGGATCTGGACAAGTTCGATTTTTCCAAAGTACAAATTGGTTTGTTTTCTGCGGGTGCATCAATCTCTGAAGTGTACGCACCAAAGGCAGCAGCAGCAGGCTGTGTCGTTATCGATAACACCTCACAGTTTCGTTACGATGAAGAAATTCCATTAGTGGTGCCGGAGGTGAATCCGCACGCGATTGCTGATTATAAAAAACACGGCATCATCGCTAATCCAAATTGCTCAACCATCCAGATGCTGGTGGCGTTGAAGCCAATTTATGATGCGGTCGGTATCAAGCGTATTAATGTTGCCACTTATCAGGCCGTTTCCGGCACCGGTAAAGAAGCGATTGAAGAACTCGCGGGTCAGACTGCGAGTTTGTTGAATGCAAAACCAATGAAGTGTGAAGTCTACCCAAAACAGATCGCTTTCAATGTGCTGCCACAAATCGACGTGTTCCTCGAGAACGGCTACACCAAGGAAGAAATGAAAATGGTCTGGGAAACACGCAAGATTCTGGAAGATGAATCCATCATGGTGAATCCGACGGCGGTGCGTGTCCCCGTATTTTTTGGTCATTCAGAAGCCGTTCATATTGAAACGGCTGAGAAGATTAGTGCTGAGAAAGTACGTGAATTATTGCAAGCAGCCAATGGCGTGGTAGTCATGGATGAGCGTGTGAATGGCGGTTATCCGACAGCGGTAACGGAAGGCGCAAATAATGACCCTGTTTATGTCGGTCGCATCCGTGAAGACATTTCTCATGAGAAGGGAATTAACATGTGGGTGGTGGCGGATAACGTCAGAAAAGGCGCCGCATTAAATAGCGTACAAATTGCTGAAATTTTGATAAAAGAATATTTATAACCTATAGTTAGACCAACATACTTAATGTGCATTCTTAAGATGTGCTATATAACAACAAGAAAAAGGTTATTAAACAGGAATTGATCGATGGCTAGATGTGGCCGTTTCCTGTGTTAAAAGACTAAATAAAGGGGAAATACAGTGCGTAAATTGATCTTAGCCTTGGCACTCGGGGCAATATTGCTGCCCAATCATGGATTTACTCTGGGTCTGGGCGAAATTGAAGTCAATTCATCTTTAAATCAAAAGCTTGCGGCGCGTATCGATTTATTATCAGCTGCCCCAGAAGACGCTGAATCATTGATCATTAAATTAGCTTCACGGGAAGAATTTATCCGTGCTGGACTGGATCGTCCGATGGTAGTAACTACGCTGAAATTCAAGGCGGTAGTGGAAGATGGCCACGTTTATATCGATGTGATAACACCAAAACCAATACGTGAACCTTTCCTGAATTTTTTGGTGGAAGTGGACTGGCCTAAAGGGCATTTAATTCGCGAGTACACTATTTTGCTGGATCCCCCAGTATTTATGGGGCAGACCGGTATCCAGAAAACAGCATCCGATTCAAATCGTCCTGCCATGCAGCAGGCAGCGGTGGCTGGTAGTGCACCAGTTAGTGTCCAGTCATCAGTAGCGGCCGATAATTTCCGTCCCACAGTGCAGTCGTCTGCCCCGGTTAAGCCGGATGCTTCTGTGCCCGTTACTGCAGAAGTTTATGCACCTGAGACCACGCAGCAGACTAGTTATACTCCTTATGCTCCTCCTGCAGGTCATCGTGTTCAAGTGGGTGATACCGCCTGGAGTCTTGCTAATAGCATGAAGCCAGATGCCTCAATATCAACCGAACAAATGATGATAGCCATGTTGCGGGCTAATCCTGAAGTATTCATCAATGAAAATGTGAATGGTCTTAAACGTGGCTACATTCTGCGTACGCCTGATTATGCAGATATCACTTCAATAAGTAACGAAGAAGCCAAGGCTATTGTGCGCCAACAGAATGCTTTATGGCGTGAATATCAGCAGTCTATGGCCAGTGATCAGCCTGCATCAGCCATTGAAGAAAGCTCAGCTGAGTCAGAGTACAGCTCTGCTGTAAATGCAAACAATGAATCACGGTTGTCTATCGTTAGCGCTGGTGCAGGATCTTCTGCTTCTGGTGAAATGAAAGACCCTTCTGAAATGACCGCCGACGAGTTGCGCGAACAACTCGCTTTGACGCATGAGCGAGTAGAGACTGAGCGTGTAGAAAAAGAAATGCTGCAGAAGCAGGTAGGCTCGTTGGCAACACAAGTCGATAAGATGAAGGGTTTGATTGCCATTGAAGATGATGCTATGGCGGAGATTCAATCAATAGGTGCTTCATCTGATGCAGAGGTTGTAGCTGCAGATAGTCCCGCTGAAGAGGTGGTGACTGAAAATTTGGTGACTGAGCCCGTTAGTGAAAAAGAAGCTCTGGATGCACTAGATGCTTTGATGGGTAATTCTGAAGTTGAACAAGGTGCAGTGACTGAAACCGCAGAAGAATTATTTGTTGACCCAGCTGCGGAGTCTGAGCAAGCAGTGGAGATGGAAACGGTAACTGAGCAGGAAATGCCCGGTGAAACCGCACCAGATTATACACAGCAGCAAGAAGCAAGCCTGATTGACATTCTGCTCAATAACAGAATGATATTGATCGGTATTCTGATTGCCCTACTGGTGATCGGTGCTATTGCTTATCTGATTAAACGCCGCCGTGATAATGCATCCGGTGAAGCTGACTTATCAGCTGGAGATATCTTTAAAACGAGTGAAGAAGATGCATTAGAAAATGTTGCCGATATGATTGATGATGAGTCGATTGATGATCTGGTGACTGATGAAGAAGTTAAAGAATCCATGGCTGAGGCTGAGGCTGAAGAAGAAGTCTTTGATGCCGAAGCAACTATGATTCTGCCTTCTGGAACAGGTACGATCGTAACTCCAGCGGCTAATTTACAACCCGAAGAGCAAGAAGAGCAAGATGATGTTATGGCTGAAGCTGACGTTTATCTGGCTTATGGTATCTATCAGCAGGCGGAAGAATTACTCGTAAATGCAATAAAAGAACATCCTGAAAAAGACTCATATCGTGTCAAATTGGCTGAAACCTATTATGCAGGCAAAAATGCTGAAGCTTTTGAAAAGTTAGGCGTTGATATGAAAGAGAGATTGGGTAGTGAAGAGACACCCGCCTGGGCCAAGGTTGTCGCAATGGGTAAAGAACTTTGTCCTGAGGCCGATGTATTCCAGCAGTCAGATTTAAATGCAGACCTGGATATGAATGACCTGAAACCCAAATCACCTGAGCCCATGGATATTGATCTGGGCGATGTTGATGATGGCGTTGCCGATCTTGATCTGGATTTTGATACTCCGTTAGATGATACAGGGCTTGAGTTACCATCAATGGATATGGATGAATCTGCAGACTTTGAATTGCCCTCCATGGATATGGATGAAACCGCAATTTTATCTCCTGAGGACACAGCCAATTCTCTGGATGAGCTTGAATTTGATCTGAGTGAGACAGATGCAGTAGCGGCTACTCCAGCTCCAGCAGAAGATGAGGAGTTCTCGCTGGATATTGAAGCTTCTGAGCTTGATCTGGATATGACCAGTGAAGCTACAGATAATGATCTTGATGCAGGACTGGATATGGATTTTGATCTATCGACGGATTCTGTTGAAGAGAACACAGATACTGCTGATGAGGGAATGGATTTCAATCTCGATATGTCGATGGAAGATAATACCGCTTCGGATAGTGACGAAGCGGTTGATCTTGATTTGTCCATGGACGATATTGCTTCAGAAGATGATGCCGCTTTGGAGTTTGATCTTTCTGAACAAGCTGAGGCAGAAGGTATGTCGGATGACCTTGATATGAGTGACGCTGCTGATTTAGATCTGTCGATGGATGATGATCTCGGTGGTATGGATTTGTCAGAAACGGTGGATGTTGATGAAATCAATACCAAACTCGATTTGGCCAAAGCCTATCTGGACATGGGCGATCATGAAGGTGCACGCGATATCCTTGATGAAGTCATCGCTGGTGGTAACGCCGAACAGAAGAAAGAAGCACAAGAGCTGATGGCTCAGGCGAGTTAGTTAATTAAGCTGAAGCCAGATAAACTTATCAGGCTTCGAAAAAACTAACTAACCGGTTAAAATATAGAAACGGCATCTCTCAGGTGCCGTTTTTATTGGTACCTCAAAATGACAACATCACGCATCGCAATCGGCATTGAATACAATGGCAGCCAGTTTAATGGCTGGCAGATGCAGTTACAGGATGCCCGCACCGTTCAGGATGAGGTGCAACAGGCGCTGAGCAAGATTGCTGCCCATCCCGTAAGCTTAATTTGTGCCGGTCGAACCGATACCGGTGTGCACGCGACAGCACAGGTGGCGCATTTCGATACTACGGCAGAACGTGATCTCAAGGCCTGGGTGATGGGCGGCAATGCCAATTTGCCCAGCGATGTCAGTATTATCTGGGCAAAAAAGGTCGATGACAGTTTTAGTGCGCGGTTTAGTGCAAACAGGCGCAGCTATCGCTACGTGATATTAAATCGTCATGCCAGAACCGCCATCCACAGCCAGCAGGTCACCTGGATTTATGATCCGTTGAATGTAGAGGTGATGCACGAGGCGGCGCAAAGCCTGATCGGCATGCAGGATTTTTCTGCCTTTCGTTCATCGAAATGCCAGGCCACGCACGCGCACCGACTCATGCATTCGATTAATATATTCCGTGAGGGTGAGTACATTTATTTTGATATTTGTGCGAATGCATTTCTGCATCATATGGTTCGCAATTTAGTCGGTTCATTGCTGATGATCGGCAGGGGAGAACAGCCGGTGACCTGGATGGCTGAGCTGCTGGCTTTAAAAGATCGCACTCAGGCCGGGCCGACTGCGGCAGCCGCCGGACTTTACCTGGTTGCGGTACAATACCCGCAGGAATATGGTCTGCCATCAACAGGCTTTTTGCCACGATTTGCTTAACGGCAGGATATTTATGTCATATACGCGTGTTAAAATATGCGGCATTACCCGACTGGAAGATGCATTGCACGCCGCCGCTGAAGGTGTGGATGCTATTGGTCTGGTTTTTTACGCAAAGAGTCCGCGTTTCGTGACCTCGGCTCAGGCCGCGGCCATCAGCGAAAAGTTGCCTGCTTTTGTGACCACGGTTGCCTTGTTTAAAGATGCTGACGCAGACTATATTCGTCAGACATTGGCTGAAGTACCCATAGATTTATTGCAGTTCCACGGGAGCGAGAGCGCCGAGTTTTGCCGTCAGTTTGCCCGGCCTTACATCAAGGCATTGGGCATGGCGGGTGAAAAGGTTGTGCCGAAGCGGGTCGAAGCCTATCACGATGCACGTGGTTTGCTGCTGGATGGTCATGCGCCGGGTGCTGATGGTGGTGCGGGTGAAAGTTTTGAATGGGGCATGATTCCGGATGATGTGGAATATCCATTGATATTGGCCGGTGGCCTTGATCCGAATAACGTGATTGAAGCAATTCGAACCGTGCATCCCTACGCTGTTGATGTCAGCAGTGGTGTGGAAAGTGAAAAAGGTATTAAAGATGCGGCTTTAGTGACGGCATTCATGAACAATGTAAGACAGGCAAATAATGAGCGAAGTTAAAGACAAGATTGATTATTCGAGCATGCCCGACGAACGCGGGCACTTTGGCATTTATGGAGGTATTTTTGCTTCCGAGACCTTGATGCAGGCACTCGATGAATTAAAAGAGGCCTACTATAACTCGATTAACGACAAGGTTTTTCAAGCCCAGTTTGATTTTGATCTGGCCCATTACGTCGGTCGGCCAAGCCCGCTGTACCATGCTGAACGTTTGTCCAGAGAAGTCGGCGGCGCGCAGATTTATCTCAAGCGTGAAGACCTGAATCACACCGGTGCGCACAAAATAAATAACACCATCGGTCAGGCCTTGCTGGCTAAAGCCATGGGCAAGAAGCGCGTCATCGCAGAAACCGGTGCCGGCCAGCACGGCGTGGCCACCGCGACCGTGGCCGCGCGTTTCGGCATGGAGTGCGTGGTTTATATGGGCGCCGAAGACATCGTCCGACAGGCGCCGAATGTTTATCGCATGAAGTTGCTGGGTGCCACAGTGGTGCCGGTCACCTCAGGCTCAAAAACGCTGAAAGACGCACTCAATGAAGCCATGCGCGACTGGGTCACCAATGTCGATGATACGTTTTACATTATCGGCACGGTCGCCGGGCCGCATCCTTATCCGGCCATGGTGCGCGATTTTCAGGCCATCATCGGCCGTGAGGCGCGTCGGCAGATGCAGGAGCAGACGGGGCGGTTACCCGATGCACTGGTCGCCTGTATTGGCGGTGGCTCGAATGCGATTGGTTTGTTCCATCCCTTCCTCGCCGATGAATCGGTCGAAATGTACGGTGTCGAAGCCGCCGGCGATGGCCTTGAAACAGGCCGCCATGCCGCCCCGCTGTGTGCCGGTAAACCGGGTGTATTACACGGCAACCGCACCTATCTGATGGAAGATCAGGATGGCCAGATTATCGAGACTCATTCGGTCTCGGCCGGTCTGGATTATCCCGGCGTTGGCCCCGAGCACGCCTGGCTGAAAGATATCGGTCGGGTCAATTATGTCGCCGCCACCGATAAGGAAGCGCTCAATGCTTTCCACCAGTTAACCCGCGTTGAAGGCATTATTCCTGCGCTCGAATCCAGTCATGCTGTGGCTTACGGGGTGAAGCTGGCGGCGCAGATGTCAGCCGGGCAAAATATCATTATTAATTTATCAGGACGGGGTGATAAGGATATAAACACCATCGCCAGAATTGAAGGTATCGAATTATGAGCCGCTTGAAAGCCTGTTTTGAGCGCCTGAGTGCCGAGTCCAGAAAAGCGTTGATCCCTTATGTGATGACCGGCGACCCGCAGCCTGAAGTGACTTTGCCGTTGATGCACGCGATGGTGGAAGCGGGCGCAAATATCATTGAGCTGGGTGCACCATTTTCTGATCCTATGGCTGACGGTCCGGTGATACAGGCGGCGGCTGAGCGCTCATTGGAACACCATACCAGTCTGCACGATGTTTTTGCGGTGGCAAAAAAATTCCGCGAAAAAGATGATCAAACTCCTATCGTTATGATGGGTTATCTGAATCCCGTGGAAATCATGGGGTACGAATCTTTTGCCAGGCAGGCCGCTGAAAATGGTATTGATGGTGTCATTACCGTTGATATGCCGCCCGAAGAGGCAGAGGACTACATTGCCGCACTACGAGCGCACCAGATTGATCCTATCTTTTTGATCGCGCCGACCACCACGGAAGAGCGTATGCAGAAAATTGCCGCAGTCGCGAGTGGGTTTGTTTATTATGTTTCACTCAAAGGTGTCACCGGCGCGGCAACGCTGGATGTGGCGGGCGTGGTTGAACGTGTCGACTTAATTCGTAAATACATTGATCTGCCCATCGGTGTCGGTTTTGGCATTAATAATGCGGAAACCGCCACCAGCGTATCACGCTGCGCCGATGCGGTGGTGGTCGGTAGTGCTATTGTGAATAGAATGGCGGCGCAAAAAGACGTAAAATCCGGACAAACCGCTATAATTACGAGAGATGTAGCAGAATTATTAAAATCCATGCGTGTAGCCATGGATGCGAAATAACCGAATAAATACGGCCTGCAAAGGCCTGAAGCGGGTGACTATGAGAGGACCCAAAAAATGAGCTGGTTTGAAAAATTAATGCCAACACGAATTCGTACCGATGTGACGAATAAAGGTGCCGTGCCTGAAGGGCTATGGACCAAATGTACTTCATGTAGCGCTGTTTTGTATCGTGCTGAATTAGAACGTAATCAGGATGTATGTCCCAAGTGTAACCAGCATATGCGTATTTTTGGGCGCCGTCGCCTTGATCTGTTCCTGGATGAAGCTGGCCGAGAAGAGATTGCCGCTAACCTGATGCCGGTTGATAAATACAAGTTCAAAGATTCCAAGAAATACAAAGACCGGCTTTCTGTTGCACAGAAGAACACCGGTGAAAAAGATGCACTGATTACCATTAAAGGTAAAGTCAAAGGTGTTGATGTTGTTGCCGTCGCTTTTGATTTCCGCTTCATGGGTGGTTCCATGGGTTCAGTGGTGGGTGAAAAGTTTGTCAGAGCCGCTAATGTGGCATTAAAAGAAAATATACCCCTGATCTGCTTTTCCGCTTCTGGTGGTGCACGCATGCAGGAAGCCTTGTTCTCACTGATGCAAATGTCTAAAACCAGTGCCGCACTGGCCAAACTGGCTAGAAACAGAATCCCTTATATTTCCATACTCACTGACCCGACCATGGGTGGTGTCTCAGCCAGCTTTGCCATGTTGGGTGATGTTCATATTGCCGAACCTAAAGCACTGATCGGCTTTGCCGGCCCACGTGTGATTGAGCAAACAGTGCGTGAGCAACTGCCCGAAGGTTTCCAACGTAGTGAGTTTTTGCTGGAGCATGGTGCTATCGATATGATTGTCGATCGTCGTGATCTGCGTGATCGTGTTTCGAGCCTGTGTCTTATGTTGTCGAATCGTCCCGCCGTTCAGGTAGTTAACTGAAAAGTTCAGTTTGCTCTCATGCGGCGTTGGGCATGGTTTCACAATGCGGGGTCGCGTAGCGATAAACAGATGTACACCCGCATCTTCAATCATGCCTGAGAGCAAACCGATGTTTTTCAGGGACATCGTTAATCTGAATACAATCATGTTTTCTCGGTGGTAAAAATCTTTTATGAGATTTAACACTCTCAGCAGCTGGCTGGACTGGCAGGCAACACTCAATCCTGTAGAAATCAATCTTGGTCTGGAACGTATCGCTGATGTGTTGCAGCGTATGGGTCTGGCCAGTGAGTTTGAATGTCCTTTAATTATCGTTGCTGGTACCAATGGCAAAGGCTCGGTGGTGAGTCTTCTGGAATCAATGGCCGCTGCCGCCGGCCTCAAAGTTTGCTGCTATACCTCACCGCACATTATTCGTTATAACGAACGTATCAGGATCAATGGTAAGACTATTGACGATGCCAGTTTATGTCGCGCTTTTGAACGTATTGATCAGGCTCGTGGTGAGGTGGCGCTGACTTATTTTGAATTTGGCACATTGGCAGCAATTGACCTTTTTATGCAGGCCCGCCCTGATCTGGTTATCATGGAAATTGGTTTGGGTGGCAGGCTGGATGCGGTTAATATCATGGAGCCGGATGTGTCGGTGATTACTTCCATCGCGATTGACCACACCGACTGGCTGGGTGATAACCGTGAAGATATTGGCCGTGAAAAAGCGGGCATTATGCGCGCACACAAACCGACGATTTGCGGAGACCTGGAGCCACCAGAATCTTTGCATGCAACTGCGCTGCAAAAGTCGGCCGAGTTTTTTCAACTGGGCCAGCATTACAAAGTTGAGCCTGCATCATCGGCCAACTGGACATTAGTGAGCCCTTTTGGGGATCTGCAAAATCTGCCGCCACCGGCTCTGCACGGTGAATTTCAGAAGGGCAACGCAGCCACTGCCATCATGGCACTGCAGGTGCTGGGCTCGAAGCTGGTCATCACTCAGGATCACATATGCCAGGGGCTGCTGAATGTACATCTGCAGGGCCGTTTTCAGAAACTGCATGAGCAGCCTAGGGTGATCGTCGATGTCGCGCATAATTCGCATGCGGTCACTTCGCTGGTGAGGCAATTACAGACACAGCCCGTCGCAGGTCTGACCCGGATAGTGATTGCCATGCTGGCAGACAAGCCGGTTGATGAGGTGATTTCAATTCTTTCACCGGTGGTCGATTACTGGTATTGCGCAGGCCTGGAAACTGAATCTAGAGGTTTATCTGCACAGGCCATGGCAGATAAAATAGCGCAGCATTTAAAACAAAATGAGTCGCTTGCTCAAGCTTCTGCGGATGTTAAACTTTGCCCTGCCTTAACGGTGCAGGCTGCCATAGAAGCGGCAATGCACGATGCACAGCCGCAGGATAGAATTATCATTCTGGGCTCGTTTTATACCGTGGCAGCAGCGATGCGTTATTTTTCCTGATCTTATGGGAACAACTACAGAATCAAATTTGGATATATGGAAAAAACATTACAACAACGTTTAGTTGGTGCCGTAGTACTGGTGGCACTGGGTGTGATACTGGTGCCGGCACTGCTGGATGGTTCCGGTTATAAATCCCGTCACGACCGAAATATTGAAATCCCCGCCCGTCCTGTATTGCCAACACTGGAGGAAGTGCAGGTCAAGCCGGTGGAAATACCAACGCCGGTCGATATCAGGAAGGAAAGAGTAGAACAAAAGAAAAAGGATATCCCGCCTAAACCAATTCAATCATGGACATTGCAGGTAGGTACCTTCAGTCAGGAAAGTAATGCGCTGAGCTTTCGTGATAGCCTGCGCAAAGAGGGTTATACCGCCTATTCAGAAAGTAGTGAAACTGGTGGCAACAAAAATTACCGAGTTTACATCGGCCCGGAGCTGGAAAAGCATCAGCTCGAAAAGATACAGGCAAAGTTGAAAGCAGAGAAAAAAATCAATGCGCTCATTCT
Organism: Gammaproteobacteria bacterium; assembly: GCA_029881035.1. Classification (GTDB taxonomy): domain Bacteria; phylum Pseudomonadota; class Gammaproteobacteria; order SZUA-229; family SZUA-229; genus LH-M37. The sequence goes on from JAOUNI010000043.1 coordinate 22,138, forward strand.
TAGTCATCCCTAATCGCCTGCTAATCTGTTCGATTAGTGACTTGATCGGGCAAATTTTAAGCCTCAATCTGCACATCCATAATCAATAGAGCTGCCCTCAAGCTATTCAAACGCGTATAATGCTAATCTTCCTGAAATCCTTGAGATACGATATGCCATGACAGTCGTTGATGTGATCATTCTTTTTGTGATCTTCCTGTCCGCTTTATTCAGCTTGATACGTGGTTTTGTCAAAGAAGCTATTTCCTTGACAACATGGATCATGGCGACCTGGATATCTGCCAGCTTTGCCCCTAAATTAGCCGCTATTTTGCCAGATGGTATTGAATCCGAAGCGGTTCGTCTGGCGGTAGGTTTTGGTCTGTTATTTGTAGTGACACTGATGCTGGGTGCACTGGTTAATTTTATTATTGCTCAGTTCGTGAAAAAAACCGGCCTGTCGGGAGCCGATCGTGTGCTTGGTGTTGCTTTCGGTTTTCTACGTGGACTGATCATTATCATCGTCTTTGTGGTGATTGGTAGCATGACACCTCTGCCCGAACAGGCGTGGTGGAAATCATCAGATTTGCTGGGACGCTTCGAAAAACTTAGTTATATGTTAAAACCTTATTTTCCGGAAAGCAGCTTATCGCCCGGAAGGATTGCGAAATAATTATGTGTGGTATCGCAGGTATCGTTAGTCATTCACCGGTCAATATCGACCTGTATGAATCCCTGTCAGTTTTACAGCATCGTGGTCAGGATGCAGCGGGCATCATGACTTGTGATAAGGGTCGTTTTTATATGCGCAAGGGCAATGGTCTGGTGCGCGATGTTTTTTATACCCAGCACATCAAAAAACTGGTCGGCAACATGGGCATTGCCCACGCGCGTTATCCTACCGCCGGTTGTTCGTCATCGCTGGAAGCTCAGCCTTTTTACGTGAACTCCCCTTACGGTATTGCACTGGCGCACAACGGTAATCTCACCAATACCGAAAGGTTGAAAGAAGAACTGTTCATGGAGGACCTGCGCCACCTGAATACCGATTCTGATACGGAAGCGCTGCTGAATGTATTTGCGCACGAGCTGACGCTACTGGCCAAGCCGGTGTTTGATCGTGAAGATATTTTTAAAGCCGTGTCTGCGGTACACCGTCGCTGCCGTGGTGGTTATGCGGTGATTGCTATGATCGTCGGTAAAGGCATACTGGCCTTTCGTGATCCTTTTGGTATTCGCCCGATTGTTTATGGCAAACGTGAAACCAAACAGGGCACCGAATACATGGTCGCTTCTGAAAGCGTCGCACTGCAGGCGCAGGGTTTTGAACTGGTGCGTGATCTGGCGCCGGGCGAAGCGGTGTTTATCGACCAGGAATGCAATTTTTATAGCCAGCAATGTGCAGAAAATCCAAAACTGGTGCCGTGCATTTTTGAGTACGTTTATTTTGCCCGTCCCGATTCGATTATTGATAATGTCTCCGTGTACAAAGCACGTTTGCGCATGGGCAAGACACTGGTGAAAAAGATCCTGCGTGAATGCCCCGATCACGATATCGATGTGGTCATTCCGATTCCCGATACCAGCCGCAGTACTGCGCTCGAA
>JAOUNI010000044.1 GCA_029881035.1 Gammaproteobacteria bacterium
CCTGTAAGAAGATTTATATGGTTTTGAAGAAGAATGGATTGGTAGAGGATTAGTTTCATGACTCCTCGTCATTCCCGCGTGCATCTAGTGGGTGCCCATGTTTAAGCTTTAAAAATGCTTGTTCACATTAGAACCAAGCTGTGTTAAAAATCAACGCAGCTTCTTACCTACAACTGACGGATGGCGATTTACGGATAAGATAATATATTTAAGAAATATTCAAATGCCCAGAGTGAGCACCTGTGATTACTGCACTCTGCTGTACTGAAAAAAAAACTAATTTCAAGTTAGAAATTTAATGGAAAGGGACAAAAACATGAATAATTCAAGTAAAGAAATGCCAGATGATAAAGGTTACTTCGGTGAATATGGTGGGCAAATTATTCCACCACCGCTTATTGATATCATGAATGATATTGATACTGCCTATAAAGAAATCATTCAGACCAAAGAATTTCAAGATGAGTTACAGCAGCTTAATGCTGATTATGTCGGTCGTCCCAGCCCCATTTACTTCGCAAAACGCCTGAGCTCTGAAGTGGGTGGTGCTCGTATTTTCTTAAAACGTGAGGACTTAAATCACACGGGCGCTCATAAAATCAACCATTGTATTGGCGAGGCATTATTAGCGAAATACATGGGGAAAACTAAAGTTCTTGCAGAAACAGGTGCCGGACAACATGGTGTTGCATTAGCAACCGCCTGTGCATTGGTAGGCCTGGACTGTGAAATTCACATGGGTGAGATTGACATAAAAAAAGAACATCCTAATGTGACAAAAATGAAAATTCTGGGCTGCAAAATTATTTCTGTCACACGCGGAACAAAAACCTTGAAAGATGCTGTTGACAGTGCCTTTGAAGAATATCTGAAAGACCCTGTTAACTTTTTTTATGCCATTGGTTCAGTCGTTGGCCCTCACCCCTTTCCAAAAATCGTTCGCGATTTTCAAAGCATCGTGGGTAGAGAAGCACGTGAACAATTTCTGGCAAAAGAAAATAAATTACCAGACACACTCATAGCCTGTGTCGGTGGTGGTTGCAATGCTATTGGTTTATTTACCGCTTTTTTAGATGATGCATCAGTAAAAATGATCGGTGTAGAACCCGCAGGCAAAGGCCTTGATACAAACGACCATGCCGCGACACTAACGCTTGGCACAAAAGGCACGATTCACGGTTTTGAATGCTATACATTGCAAGACAATGAAGGCAACCCCCTGCCCGTCTACTCAATTGCATCAGGTTTAGATTACCCAGGCGTTGGACCACAACATTGTCATTTAAAAGATATCAAACGTGTGAGCTACGAAGCCATCGACGATAAAGAATGTCTCGATGCCTTTATGAAACTTTCTCGCCTGGAAGGTATTATTCCCGCACTTGAAAGCGCACACGCAGTTGCTTATGCCATGAAAATAGCAAAAGACATGTCAGGTGATCAAACCATTCTGGTGAACTTATCAGGCCGTGGTGATAAAGACGCCGATTTTGTCGCTGATTATTTGGGACTTTGATGTGGTTTGGGAGGAGCACCGTAGGATGCGGTGAATGTTTTTTTATGAACCGCATCATTCGTGGCATTTTTGCTTCGCCTTAACTTCAAATAAAACCTTCTCGACAGATGCGGTCCGCAAACTCACCACATCCTACAAAAAAACAAGATTCCTCGTCGCTACGCTCTGACGGAATGACAGAAATAAAAACCTAAAATTTCGGCCTCGGTACAAACGCCACTTCATCCCCATGTTCAATCAACGTATAAGGTTCTGAAAATTGACGATTAACCGTGACCTGAACTCGGTCATCGGCAAACAGCTCAGCCCACTTGCCTCCACGCTTACGCATCCACACTAACAGCGTTTCAACATTGGTAACAGAATCAGGGATCACGACTTCTTCTTCATTCTTGCCGGATAGTTTTGCCAGCTCGATAAAATAAACCAGCTTGATGGTGACCTTACCATCCACACCAACCAACCTGCCTTCACCACGTTGTAAATTATGCGCAGCAAGATCTTTTAAATACTTTGCCCAGTTCTTTTCATAATTCACACCCAGCTCGTGCAGACTTGCCCACGAATAAATACCGGTGTTGTGACCATCATCAAAATTAATTTTTAATGCATAACCACCCTGTGGCTCCATACTGGAAATATTCACCATTTCTTTTCCATGTACTGGTTTGGTCATAGTTTTAACTTCTGCCGAGGTGGAAAATACCCGCAAATACTCGCAGGGGTATTTGAAGCGAAAACCATCTGAAAAAGCCAGTTCAAGTAATCGGGATTTCTGATGCAAGCTAATTTCAGTAGGTGTAATGCTGCTTTCTTTTTCTGACATAGTGATGATTTTATTTCTGTACAGGTTAATTTGGCCGCTATTCTACCTGTAATTTAACTATGTTATAGCCCAAACATCTTAAGGATAATGATTCTCAATTAAAGCTCCCCATAGGGTCTTTTATCCTATTGATTTATATAAAAAAACATAAAACTATTGGCTCATAAGTAAAATTTATCATTGCAGTAATAAGTTGATTTGGTGTTTGCACAACAAAGAGTTATGGTGCGTATCCGAGATGACCGGTTTTCTTTGCTTTTTGACTGGTTTTGCGCCTAAAATATGACCCCTTTATTCGCACTTGGGGACAATACTCACAGGTGCTGTGACAAGATTTTCTCCCGCTGGTGGGGTGGCTACTTTTGCAGGTCGCTACACAGAGCCGAGAAGTTGATGCCTGATTTCAGTCGTCAACATGTGATTTTGATTCTAACGGACTTCCTGGTAAGTCTAAAAGATGAAGAAAAAGGTGGAAATTGATGTAATCACCGCTTAGTTCGGGAATTGCCTTGAAATCTACCGCAACTGCAATTGCAAAAACTAAAACTCTAGGAGTTAATAATAATGCCTACTTTTGTACGTACAGAAAAGTGTGATGGGTGTAAAGGTCAAGACCGTACGGCTTGCATGTACATCTGCCCTCATGATCTGATGAAACTGGACAAAGATGGTTCTGACACTGGTCATGCCATGAAGTCTTACAATCAGGAACCTGAGCAGTGCTGGGAATGTTATTCCTGCGTTAAAATCTGCCCACAGAACGCTATCGAATGTCGTCACTATGCTGATGTTGTTCCTTTGGGTGGTTCTGTACAGCCTCTGCGCGGTACTGATTCAATCATGTGGACAATCAAGTTCCGTAATGGAACTATGAAACGCTTCAAATTCCCAATCCGCACCACCGCTGAAGGCTCTATCGATCCTTATGCAGGTAAACCACAAGCTGACATGTCTAAGATCGAAGATAACGGTTTCTTCAATCACAATGAACAGAACGGTTACCGCGCTGGCGATCGTAGCGAACTGATCAATCTTTAATTAAGAGGTTTAAATAAAATGGCTGAATTTGGAAATCCTGAAGTCATCGAAGAAGATGTAGACATCCTTCTTATCGGTGGCGGTATGGCCTGTTGTGGTACAGCATTCGAACTTCCACGCTGGATCGAAGCATCAGGCGCTAACTTAAAAGTTAGACTGGTTGATAAAGCTGCTATGGATCGTTCTGGTGCGGTTGCCCAGGGTCTGTCTGCAATTAACACTTACATTGGTCCAGAGCAAGATCCTGCTGACTACGCTCGTATGGTTTCTAACGACCTTATGGGTATCACTCGTGACGATTTGGCATACGACTTAGGTCGTCATGTTGATGAGTCTGTGCATTTGTTCGAAGAATGGGGCCTGCCTATTTGGAAAACTGATGAAAACGGTGAGCGTTTTGACGGTTCTAAAGGTATGACATCTTTGAAAGATGGTGGCAAACCTGTACGTTCTGGTAAATGGCAAATCATGATTAACGGTGAGTCTTACAAATGGATCGTTGCTGAAGCAGCTAAGAAAGCTTTGGGCATCGAGAACATCAGTGAGCGTGTTTTCATCGTTAAATTAATCAACGACAAAAATGACCCAAGCAAAATTGCTGGTGCAGTTGGTTTCTCTACTCGTGATAACACTGTTCACGTTTACCGCGCTAAAGCTATCCTGTTAGCTGCTGGTGGTTGTGTAAACATCTTCCGTCCACGTTCTGTTGGTGAAGGTACAGGTCGTGCCTGGTACCCAGTATGGAATGCAGGTTCAACTTACTCAATGGCTGCTGAAGCTGGCGCAGAGTTGACTCTGATGGAAAATCGCTTCGTACCTACTCGTTTCAAAGACGGTTACGGTCCTGTTGGCGCATGGTTCCTGTTGTTCAAATCTAAAGCGACTAACGCCTACGGCGAAGCTTATATGGAAAAGAACAAGGCTATGCTGGATGACTATCCTCCATACGGTCACGCTGCGGTTCCTGCATCATGTCTGCGTAATCACCTGATGCTGAAAGAAATGAAAGAAGGTCGTGGTCCTATCTGGATGGACACCGTAACAGCTCTGGCTAACCTGGCTCAAACGCTTTCTCCACGTGAAGTTAAGCATCTTGAAGCTGAGGCCTGGGAAGATTTCCTTGACATGTGTGTTGGTCAATGTGGTATCTGGGTTGGTGAGAACATTGAGCCAGAGAAGAAAAACTCTGAGCTGATGCCTACCGAACCATACCTGTTGGGTTCACACTCTGGTTGTTGTGGTATCTGGACTTCAGGTCCTACAGATGTAGGCGCGCCTACTACTGAAACTGAAGCTGGCGTACCTGCTCACCTGCCACAAGGCTGGAACTGGGGCTACCGTGGTATGACCACTGTAAACGGCCTGTTCACAGCTGGTGACGGTGTTGGTGCTTCTGGCCACAAATTCTCTTCAGGCTCTCATGCTGAAGGTCGTATGTGTGCTAAATCAATGGTTAAGTACTGCTTAGATAATGCTGACTACACTCCTGAACTGGATACTCCAGTAGAAGAGTTAGTTGCTGCTATCATCAAGCCTGCTAAGAACTTCCTTGAGCATAAAGACTACACCACTGCTATCGACGTTAATCCTAACTACATCACTCCAAAAATGTTGCAGTTCCGTCTGCAAAAAATTATGGATGAGTACGTAGCTGGTGTTGCAACTTACTACAACACTAACGCCGAAATGATGAAAGTAGCCGGTGAAAAACTGGACATGCTTAAAGAAGATGCTGAAAAAATGCGTGCTAAAGACCTTCACGAATTACTTCGTGCATGGGAAAACTATCACCGCATTCTGACTGCTGAAGCTCATCTGAAGCACATCGAGTTCCGTGAAGAATCTCGTTACCCAGGTTTCTACTATCGTACAGACAAGAACTTTGTCGACGAAGAAAACTGGCATTGCTTCGTTAACTCTATCTATGACAAGAACACCAAAAAGTGGACATGCTTCAAGCGTGCACACGTTGATTTGGTAGACAAGTCAAAACTGTTCAAGGCTGGCGGCCACTAAGGCGCCACCCCACAACAGTGGGTTACTGGTCCGGGCGTCGTAAGGCGCCCGGATTTTTTTATTAAGGGATAACAAAATATACTTAATAAATAAGGTTTTATGATTTACCGAGCCTTGAAAAACAAGTCTTAAAACCTTATTTACTTCATTCCTGAATTCTACTAAACAGGAATATCGCAAACCCAAAATTTTATTAATATCAGGTAATGTTATGAGTGACGAAAAATTAGATCTTCCCCACAACAGCCCAGTTCAACCAACCCGTCTGGAGCTTGATGACAAAATAAAATTCCGTTGCCATCGTGGAATTTCATGCTGGAACCAATGTTGTGCGCAGGCAGATGTAACTCTTGCGCCTTATGACATTCTCCGTTTAAAAAATCATCTTGGTATAGATTCAACCAGGTTCCTTGCCGAATATTCAGTTCCCTTTGAAATTGATGCACACGGCATACCGGGCATCAAACTACGCACCGACGATTCAGGTGCCTGTCTGTTTATGACCGAAGAAGGTTGCTCGGTTTATGAAGATCGCCCTACCGCCTGCCGCTACTACCCTTCTGGTTTGCTTGCCATGCGTGCACTGGGTAAACCCGAGGATGAACAACACTTTCTGTTAATTAAGGAAGATCACTGTAAAGGCCACGAAGAAGATAACCTCATCACCATCGGCGATTACCGTAAAGAACAGGGTGTTGAAATTTACGATGAGCTGAATCGTGATTATTACCGCATCATTCTGAAGAAAAAATCAACTGGCCCTACCATTGGTGCACCTTCAGATATGAGCCTGCAACTATTCTTTATGGCCAGCTACGATGTAGACCGCTTCCGTCGTTTTGTCATGAGTGAAAGCTTCATAAAAATGTATGACATCACTGATGAACAGTACGACAAACTGGAAAAAGATGATATCGCATTAATGCAATTTGGCTTTGATCTGATGAGACAGGTATTTTTTGGTGAAATATCCATTAAAGAACGTGAAGGTGCCTGGGATAAACGCGCTGACGAACGCCGTGAGATTCTTGAGTTTCGTAAGCAAGCCGAAATTGAAGAACACCTTAGAAAACAGGAAGCAGCGCGTAAAGCCGCTATTGATTCCGGTACAGACGACGCTGAAATTTAATTTTTATGAGTATTTCTGTAAAAGTAGGCATTCTCTCAGATACACACGGTCATGTGGACGAGCGCGTTGCGGCGGTGATTGCTGATTGCGACTTTGCCATTCATGCCGGCGATATCTGCGGTGCACATGTGCTGGAAAAGCTAACCCCGCGTATCGATGTAATTGCCGTGGCCGGTAATAACGACCACGCAGCAATATGGCACGATGATGAAGCTGAAATAGTATCCACTCTACCTACATCAACTCAGCTACAACTACCCGGTGGCCTGATTATTATTGAACACGGCCATCGTCTGGGTAATCACCCCGACCACGAGCAGTTCCGCTGGGATCATGCTGAAGCACGATTGGTGGTTTACGGTCATACCCACAGGCGAGTTATTGACCAGACGGCTGAACCCTGGGTGGTCAATCCGGGGGCAGCGGGTAGTGTCAGGAATCACGGCGGCCCTTCCTGTCTGGTCCTTCATGCTTCTGAAAACAACTGGCAGATTGAAACTGTTTTATTTGCAGAGAGTGTCGCAGCATAAACCAGATTATTCATTGGCCACTAAAAAATGTTTTTTTAGCGCCAACCAATCACATTTACGCTTTTATATAAACCCAGCCTTCCTGTAGACGCTCCGGTATTATTTCTCGAGCTGCTTTATCCGTAGCCACGCCCGGCATCAAAACAATTTCAACGCCTTCACGTTCAGCCGCTTTAGCAATAGATTGCTTGCAGGCAAAAAATGACACATTACCGTAATCAGCCATTTTCTGGATACGCTCTATATAGGGTGAGACACCAAGCCTCAAAACATTGATACCCTCTTTGTTAGTGACAATGTCCAGTTTCATGGGCGTGTTGTTTTCGCGATAAGTAGTCAACAGGTGGTCAGCCTCAGTTAAGGCGGCATTAACCACCTGCACATCCCCTGAGTCTATGTGCAAAATAATTTTACGCTGCGCATGATCAACTGATACACGATTAGCAACATACTGGAATGTATTTACAGCAGAGACAGCATCTTCCGCGTATGGTGTGTACTGGTAAGTTGACCAGCCTAATAACACGCCTACTACCAGTGTCACAGAAGCGGCAATGGCTTTGGCATACATTGAACGATAACTTTCTTTTTTGGCATGCTCATAGCGCGATGGCGGCACTTCACTATAGGCGTAACCAACCAGCTCACGGACCGCTTTTAGCTGGCAAACGCGTTCGCGTAGCGATTTATCATCGAGCAACACCTGATGAATTTCATTCATTTCATCAGTATCTAACTGTTTATCGATAAATAAATTTAATTTTTCTTCAGTAATTTCATCGGTTCTCACTATTTAATCCTCCGCAACTTAAATCCAGCCAGTTCATCTGAACCAAAATCCAGTAACTGTTGTTTCAAGTTTTTACGCGCTCGAAATAATCGACTCATCACGGTTCCAACCGGTACATCAATAATTTCAGCAATTTCTGCATAACTAAACCCTGCGAAATCGGCCAATGTGACCACTTCCCGCAACGGCATAGGTAACTGTTCAATTGATGCCCGTACACGATCCACTATCTGAGCCTGTTGATAATTTTCGGCATGCTCAGCCTGATCTTCATCGTGCATTTCAATAAATTCAACGTTCCGACCTTTGACACGTAAATAGTCCTGCCAGCAATTAAACAGGATTCGATATAACCAGGTATCGATAGTGCCAATGTCACGCAACCCGTTTGCATTTTTTATCGCCTTGTATATGGTTTCCTGAGCCAGATCATCTGCCAATGCCGCATCATGGCACCACGAATAAGCGATGCGATAGAGCTTATTACGACGAGTGGCAAATTCCGATTTCAGCGAAAAAGCAGCCAGCATATTTTTAACTACGTTCAAAATACAATCCTCCTTTGCATATAGACGTATCAAGCTTAGATTTATTCATTATATTGTTAAACGAATTCTGTTTTTAACATGTTTTCATAACTTTCAGAAACGACACTATTCTATAAATCATTTCAGCACCGACAACCACTCCTTAACTCATTGATTTATAGCTCAAAAACCGTCTGACTCTATCTTTATTAGGCAGGATGACCCTGCTCAATCAATTCCTATATTTGTTTTAGTCTCCGGTTTAAAACGACGTTATACCTCAAACCAAAAACCGAGGCTTATCAACTCATCCTCAGCTATTTAAAACAACATTAAAAAATTCCTTTTAAGTGAAATTTAAAGTATGCATGAATAATTTCACTCTAAACCCGTCTATTCATTTAAGTGCTGTTAATAGCATCGAAACGATTAGATGTTTTTTAATAATTTATAAGCGGAGTCAAAATGAGAAATTTTTATACATCACTAGTCCTGCTGCTAGCTATGGCATTCATACTGCCAGTGCAAGCCGCAAGCGAGTTTGCTGAAAAACATGTCGTACTGCAAATTAGCGACGATGATCCTTTCAAACAGACATTAGTTCTTAATGTTGCCAACAACCTGATCAAACACTACGGCCAAGAGAAAGTAGACGTTGAAATCGTGGCTTTTGGTCCGGGCTTGCGTCTTTTGTTTGAAAATAATGCAAATAGCGATCGCATCAATAGCCTGACAACAAATAAAGTGATTTTTTCTGCCTGTGGCAACACCATCGAGGGCATGAGTAAACAACTGGGGCATGCACCTGCATTACATAAAGATGCCAAAGTTGTACCAGGTGGTGTAGTGCGAATTATAGATTTGGTCGATCAGGGCTATCAGCTGATAAAACCATAAAACCATTTTCAACGACGCACTGAAACTATTTCAGTAAATTGTAGCTTTTTGGAGAGATTAAGAGTGATAAAAATACAATCAAAAAACATATTAATTACCGCCGCTGTGATTGGCGCCATGACTACATCAACCGTACAGGCTGCTAACTGGCTAATGATTCAGGGCACAGAACCTTCTGGCGCAGCAGAACGCGCAAAAGTATGGGGTTTCGTACAGGCGCAATATCAGAAAAACACCAGTGATGAAAACACCACAGATCCAACAGGTGGTTATATTCCACCCAAACTGATTGGGCCCAACCTGACATCGCAGCAACAGTTCAATGTTAACCGCGCACGTATCGGTGTTCGAGGCACGGGCATGCCGCTCGACAGCAATATCAACTACTTTCTGCTCACTGAATTTGGCAACAATGGTATTACCGCGGGCAATAACGGTAGTGGTCACGTGACTGATGCGAGTATCACTTTGAACGAGATACCCGGCGCGCGTATTCGAGTCGGTCTGTTCAAAACTCCGGGCGCAGAAGAAGGCCTGCAGGCTATCCATGTATTTGACTACATCAACTTCAGTGCCGTGACTAACCAGATGTTGCTGGAAAGATACCCTAACCAGACCTATACAGGCAACATTGCACCAGTCACACTGCCCTCACCTACACCGTTAAACGGTTTCGATAAATCGGTGGGTGCATTCCGTGATACCGGTGTCCAGGTGTTTGACACATTCAAAATGTCTGACTGGGAACACAGCTACGCTGTGATGATTGGTAACGGCAATGGCCTTAACTTTGGCGATAACGATAACAACAAAGATACCTATCTGTACTGGTCATCCGAATTGGTATTTAGTGGCGAAGGCGCTCGTCGTGAAGGTATGAAGATGTTTGCCTGGACTCAGAACGGTAAACGACGCCTGGATAATACTAATGACAGCACACATAATCCAACCAAGTTCGATCGTGATCGTAGTGGTATTGGCTTCAAGTATCTGAAAAAACCTTTCCGCGTGTCTGCTGAATACATGAAAGGCGATGGCATGATCTTTGTTGGCCCAGATAAACCATCAATGTGGATAAACGATTCAGCCGGAGCAGTTGCCCAGGGTGTTGGCGATGGCGCTAACGGTAAAGCCAATGGTTACTACCTTGAAGGCGGCTGGTATATTCCTGGCTCAAAATGGGAAATTGACCTGCGTTATGACGTCTACAATCGCCTGACTGATGATGCTGCATTCGCAGCGGGGCCCAACATAGGTAAAAGCTTTGAGATGCAGTTCAAGAACATCACATTAGGTGCTCAATATCACATCAACAAGAAAACTCGCATCAATATGGAAGTAACGGACATGTCAGCGGAAGCTGTCGATTTTGGACCACCTTCAGCAAGCAACCCGAACAATAATCTGGACGGCCTTGATAAGGTGTATGCAGTACAGATCACGCATATCTTTTAATAAAGTTTAATGTGACTCCTCTCTTGCTTTGTAATTAAGCAAGGTACTCTCCCCAGGGCCCGAAAGGGCCCTGTTTTTTCTAGCTGGACAAAGTCAGGCATGATCCAATGATGACTAACATACGAAATATTTTAATACTGATCATGTTGATACTAGTGGCGACACAATCAATTGGCGATACTAACAGTCAAGGCTTGATAAAGATAAAGAGCCAATACACAGTAAGTATCACTATTGACAGGCTGGAACACGCAATCACAAACAAGGGCATGACGATATTCAAGCGCATCTCGCATTCTGATGGTTCCGAAGCAGTAGGCATGAAGCTAAGGCCAACAGCGCTTCTGATTTTTGGCAATCCCAGGGCGGGTACACCCATAATGTTATGCGAACAGACTGCAGCCATTGATTTGCCACAAAAAGCACTGGCCTACGAAGATAAAAATGGACAGGTTTGGCTTGCCTACAACGACCCTGCTTACATCGAAAATAGACATCATATAAAAGACTGCGAAAAACCACTACAAAAAATCAGTGATGCGCTAGCTACTTTCTCAAGAATGGCAACTGAATAAATATAATTTTTTAACTGTATATTTACTCTACAATTAGAAATAATATTTTCGAGTGACTGATAATTTTATAGCCGACAAATAATCAAGTACCATTTGCCGATTTTCGATCTTGCTAAAAATAAAATTATGCCCGCCAATCACCACCTGCAGTTTTTTCGGCTCTTTGGCCTCCTCGTATAAAGCTTGTACATGCGCAAAAGGAATAATTTCATCCTGTTTACTGTGCATCAGCATTAAAGGAATTGGCGACACATCGGCTATTGCATCCAGAGGTCGGTAGCTATTATCCACAGCAAAAGACAATGGCCACTGCAGCAGCCAGGTGAGCCAACTGGTGGCCAGCACATCCCGCGTCACCTGACGGTAATCAGAAAAAGCTTCAACCGTAATCAGTGTTTTTATTCTGTCCTTATAGTTACTATGCGCCACTGCATAAATCGCCAGGCTCCCCCCCAGGCTATGCCCCATAACGATTAGATTTTCATTTTTAGCTAGTTGTCTTACGCTGTACTCAATCATGGCTTCTGCATCAGTAATTACAGCATCAAGCTGTGCTATCCCTCCTGATTTCCCATATCCCTGATAGTCAAAAAGATAAACATCATAACCATAATCAGTTAACCAATAAACATTGGCGAAATGTGAGGAGATATTTTCACCATTACCATGAAAAAACAGGACAGTACCATGTACTTCATCCTTGGCTAGTAACTTCCAGCCATGTAGTTTAATTCGATCCTGAGTTTCTATTTCCACGTCTTCATACATCACACCCAACCGATCAGGCGTCGCAAACTGTACGTGTTGAGGCTGAAACAAAAAATGAGTGCAACCGGGCAACACTCCTAACAACATGATATTTAAAGTTATTTTCAATAAAATCAGGCTAACGTCACAGGCGTCATGAAGTTTTGCAATTTTTTTGATATAAATCACATTGATAAGCCTCAAGAGATATTGAGCACACATAAATGATCAACTTCATAAACGATTAAGAAAAAATTGAGCATTTTTTTGCTAATCTAGCCATGATTCAATGTATATATGTTAATGATTTTAGCAACTGTGATTAAAATTAAAAAAACCACACCACACTCATCTCAACATCAGTTATATAACGTTCATATTCAAACGTCCTGATAAAGCTTATCCTTAATGACTGATTATGGCCAAAATGAAAGGCCTGTTCAAAACCCGCTTCCTTAAAATCATCTTCTTCTCCTGCTCTATAACTAAGGGATTTTAAATTAACTTGGGTTGAGTTATTTGATGACTGGTACAAGATATTAATTATTGGTCCCAAGCCTCCAGAATAGCTTTTATCAAAACTATTAGCAGTGAGTGCCTTCATCTCCAGTAATGTTGACATGGTCAAATTGTTATTTAATGAAAAACTGTAACCTCCAACTACCGTTAGTGACATTGCATTTATTCTCCCTTGTCTTGAACTCACGCGCTCTACACTCCAATCAGCACCCCAAGAAAAAGGATTAAAGTAATCATTAATAGCGGTTAGTGACAGCACATTCAAAATTATAAATTTATCAAGCTCAAAACGTGAGTCTTCTTTAAAATACTTAAAACGAATATCACCAAAATTTATTTGTGCGCCTTTTGAATATCCATCTGGTGGATCTAGCACATCATGATAGGCAGGTCTCAATTTAACTGAAAGATATGACTCATCATCATATTCACCTATACCAACTGACAACCGTCTAGTTCTATGGCTTTGATCAGATCTCGTGTCAGGAACATAGACTGGGTCCCATTTGCCCACCATATCATGTTCACTTCTTGCTGCTAATAGCTCCCAATTATTTTTTGCATTAGAATCTCGTACTCCAGCATCATCGGATGCAAGGTATCTCGAATAATCATATGCCTGCTCAAATATTCTCGATTGTTTCTCTGCATTCATGCTTGCAATAATTGGGTTATTAATTGCAATAGTTGAACGCGCTAATTCAATTGTTAAGTTAATTTCTTCTTCAGTAAGTTCAAGTGCATGACTTTTAATTACTGTGGTGCTCGATGGACGATACTGCACTTCGGTTACGATACCCTGATCAACGACAGCACGTACAGTATCAGCAGGTATGGCACGCATATCAAATTGTGAGGTTAGATCCAGACCAGGTCGTGCAACTTCCATCAATGAAAGCATGTGATATGAGCAATTCTCCGTTAGAAAATAATAATCAAACGTAATATTACGAACTTCCCATGCATGACGCATTAATTGCTCAACCTCCTGTTGAGTATAATTAAGCGAGTACTCCCAAATATCTCTATTTTCAAAATCACTATATTCTTTAATTTTTTCATAATAGGGCACGATAGAAAAAACACCTGGGTAACCACCAAACATTCCTTTGTAAGTAAAAGTTAAAGCATTGTCATCAGTATTTGCATTGGCGGCATAATTTAAAGCATAGGATATAAGTGGAGAATTTTTTCTATAATCAGAGGGATTTACTCGCAATAAAGTATGCCCAAACATTGATGATGGGCCATTAATATATGCGGCCGGAAAAATAAGTGTTAGCGTTCCTGGCTTGATTTCTTGCGCCCAATTATCTAGCTCTGCACATTTACGCTCAATTAATTTTGACTTGTTAAAATTAAGATTTTTCTTTAGCCAGAAATAGCGCGCAGGGAAACGACATTGAGGATGGTCACCATCCACATTATCTATGAAGAATGCATTAATTGTTGCAATTAACTCTTCATCTGGCGAAGTCTTACCATTAGTTGCAAGAAAAAATCGGGGATCATCCGCCTGACTTTCAAAACCACCAAACAGAGTTTGTTTGTAATGAACTAACGAATACCAATAAGGATTCGAAGATAATTCCAGTTCTTTCGCATTATCAAGTAAATCTTTTTTATAATCCGTGCTCGCAAATACACTAATTGAAGATAACTCAGCAACCAGTATTATAAGAATTATTTTTATAACTGAGGCAAATCTGAACAAAGTGATTCAAACGGCAAAATACGTACAGAGGAACATCAAGGGGGTTAGTGAACTAAAAAATTAAATAATCGGACGTTATGGAAACCCATAACGTCCGACACATGATTACGCTACGTACTTAGCTAGCACTGAATCAGATTGCATTACTGCTTTCAGAGAAGCTAAAACTTCACCACTTGTGACGTCGTCACGGCTATAGATTTTTTTGAAATTTTCATGGCTTACAGTGTAAAAAGCAGCTTTATCTGCTTCTTCAATACCAATCAAAGCAGCCAGTGTTTCTAACGCTTCACCCTGGCCTGTAGACATATCACGCGCAACGCGCTCCATGTTTGCATCCAGAAATGAATCTGCAGCAGCACTAACAGTATCATTCTGATCACAGCCAAGAGTTCCGGTTGTCATACCAAAGGTCTGGTTACCAGAAATACCATTTGTGGTAGCCGCCAGAACATTAGGCGCGATACCTGATTGCCCATTAAATAATGTAGAGCCAAGTCCACAACCTGCACTATTAGCCTGAGCTACGACTGGTGCTAAAATCATTAAACTAGCAATTATCACTTTCTTCATGTGCATTCTCCAATAATTATTATTTAGTGGTCATCCCGTCCCGTGAATACATCCATGCCCACCGAATCTACACAAGCGCGCAGCGCCTGTCTACCATTAATTTTCATATTCCACATCAAATACTAATAATTACGCTTACACTAAATTTAGATGTAAAACATTCTAAAAATTGAGATCAGACATCCAAAGCATCCAGTTGAAATTTTCTTTATTCCCTCTGCATTGGAAACTTTCATAAACCACTGAGACACTACCACCTTTAGCTGCATCAACATACATTTTTGGAATAGCAATTGAATGCGACCTCAAAGCTGGTCCTGTACATTGCTTTATATCTTTAACACTGCCAAAGACCAAAATACCAAAAAAATCATTCTCTTCGCCGGCAACACTTACACGAACTCTTTTTCCTTGTTTTTTAGCTAAAATTTGTTTCCATCCATCAACCATAGGCGCTCTTGGATCTAACATATCAGCAATGGCGCGTTTACTGGTAAACGGAGTTTTAAAACGTTGGCCAGGCTTTAAAACGAAGGACTTATCTTCAGCTGTAATAGTTACTTCTGGAGACGATACAATCCCTCTTTCAATAGGTGTATTACCCGCACAACCACCTAGTAAAGCCCCTACAAAAACAACCATTAATAAATACATCTTATTTTTCAACGTTATATCTCCTTAATAGATTTAGATTTAAGTCTTACAAATTATGAGTTTTGCATTCTAACAAAAATTTAAAAGAATACTACACTCCCCTCTACCTTACGAAGCTGCCCCCCATCGTAGAAGCTAACCTTAGCCATATTATGTAAATTTAATATTTCGAAACTTGCCCCTAAAGGCCCGAGTTTACACTGGAGCTGATTTTGATCACCCCCTAGATTACGGCCTTCCAGATCTCCGCCACTCTTACGGGCTTCCAGATCTCCGCCACTCTTACGGGCTTCCAGATCTCCGCCACTCTTACGATCTTCCAGATCTCCACCACTCTTACGGGCCTCCAGATCTCCGCCACTCTTACGATCTTCCAGATCTCCACCACTCTTACGGGCTTCTAAATCACCACCTGTTCTACGAGCTTCTAAATCTCCGCCTGAAATTCGAGTTTCCAGATCACCACCGTTATTACGGGTTTCCAGATCACCTCCAACGCTACGTGTCTCTATATCGCCTCCAAATTGCCTTTCCACTATACATTGTCTTGGTACCATATAAACGTAACCCTCAATTATCACCAGAGGGGTCTGAACCTTTTCATATATATCACTCAACCCAGCCTCATCAACATATGGTCTTAATTTGTCCAGATTATCCATCGGGACGTGTGCTGCACAACCTGAAAAAAAACTAACAATCAGTACATAAAAAAAATATTTTTTCTTCATCCATTATTCCTCTATACAACATACAGAACTACGAAAATTAAGTGTTATAAACTTTAAATTAAACTCCGATGTTGATATATTTCTAAATAAAGTGCAAATAATCTACTTTATCCCCTTTCTTAACGACGTGCTCAATGGGTATTTCAACCAGACCATCCGCCCAGCAGGCTGAACTCAGCACACCAGACCCCTGATGTGGATACAATGTTGCCAGCAATCCCTGAGCTGATTCATTCAAGCGAACACGTAAGTATTCCTGCCTTTTTACGCTCGGCCACTCAAAATCTGCAATCACGTTCATTCTCATGGGCAAATATTTTTCTGCTCCCTGCAGTTTCAGAATCAGGGGTTTTACAAATAATAAAAAAGTAACGAATGTTGAAACAGGGTTGCCGGGCAAGCCCATGAAAATTGCTTCATTGACTTTACCATAAGCCACCGGTTTTCCCGGTTTCATGGCAATACGCCACATTTTCAGCTCGCCCAGTTGCTCCAGCGCAATACGCACATAATCCTCTTCACCCACCGAAACGCCACCACTGGTGATCACCAAATCTGCATTTGATGACGCTTTTTTTAATACATCAAGTGTTGCTTCGAGGGTGTCAGGCACTATACCCAGATCAACGATGTCGCAACCTAATGATTTCAGCAAGCCTTTAATGGTGTATTTATTAGAGTTATAAATCTGCCCGGCTTTCAGCTCATGACCCGGCTCAACAATTTCGTCACCGGTAAAAAATGTCGCCACCTTCAATTTTCTTTTTACCGAAACTTCAGCCAATCCCACTGAAGCCAGTAGACCCAACTCCTGGGGCCTGAGTTGATGGCCTGCTTTGAGTATCACGCTGCCCTGTAAAATATCTTCACCTGCACAGCGGACATTCTGCCCCATTGTTACAGATTTATTAATAGTAACCAGATCACCGACACGATCACAATGCTCCTGCATGACCACGGCATCAGCACCGGGCGGTATTGGTGCTCCAGTAAATATTCTCGCTACCGTGCCCACTTCGAGTTGACTGCCCATCTGTCCTGCCGGGATCCGTTGCGTGACTGGAAGCTGAATTCCCACTTCAACACAATCAGCTATGCGGATAGCATAACCATCCATTGCGCTGTTGTCGTAACCGGGCACGTTAATCGTAGAAAATACATCCTCGGCCAATACCCGGCCTAACGCATTTTCTATATCAATGATTTCTGACTGCTCGACAGCAGTGGTCGGCTCAAGAATTCGGGTAATCGCTTCGTCAACAGAAATTAATGACGGAGATGAACAACAATCTTCTGACACACTCACACCTACATTTTATGATTTATATTTTTCCAGCTGCTATTTTTCAAGCAGTCGGGGCATCAACTCAACCATGTTGCATGGTCCATTTCGATAATCTACCTGGGGGCCAATAATTTCATCCCAACCTGTTCGGCAGGCCCCGGTTGAACCGGGCAAGCAAAAAACAAAAGTACCATTCGCGGTACCACCCAACGCTCGTGAAGCCACAGTGGAAGTTTTTATATCCCGATATGAGAGCCAACGAAAGAGCTCACCGACACCTTCAATTTCTTTATCTAGTAAAGGCCTGATTGCTTCAGGGGTAATGTCCCTGCCGGTTAATCCGGTGCCACCGGTAGTGATAATAATATTGACCTTATCATCAGCAATCCAGCGAGAAACAATTGCTCTAATTTTATAGATATCATCAATCACAATGACTTTTTCTGCACATTGATGACCTGCTTCCGTCAAACGATCAACCAGAACCTTACCGGAAGTATCATTCTCTTCTGTCCTGCTATCTGAAATAGTCATTACAGCAATGTTAACGGGTATTAATTTACGTTCACTCATAAATACACTTCGTGCTGTCGCGTAGTTCTATTCAAATTGGATACTATTCTAAATTCAGGTGTTTGGAAATTGATACATGTCAAAGTCCCTGTTCACTAACCCAGTTAGAGTGATTTTCAGTTATTTTCCATGACATTTGTCATTAATTAATACATTTTGTATGTGGTAACGTAGCGCTCATTATCTGAGAATCTAAACTGACATTCAGGATAGAATCTATACCGTACATTGTTTTTTAACCAAGAGCAAAAGATGACAGCAATCATTGCTAACCAGGCCTCTCTTATTGATCCTTTTAGAAGAAAGATTGAATATTTGCGCCTGTCTGTGACAGACAAGTGCAATATGCGCTGTTTCTACTGCCTACCTAAAGGCTTTAAAGGTTTTGAGCAACCTGATCACTGGCTGACCTTTGATGAAATAGAGCGCGTCATTGGTGCTTTCGCCGAACTTGGTGTCTCCCGAATCAGGGTGACGGGTGGCGAACCACTGGTTCGCAAAAATCTGGACCAGCTCGTACATCGTATTAACAACCTTCCCGGTGTAGAGGATTTATCATTAAGTACCAATGCTGTACTGCTCTCACGTTATGCCCATTCTTTACACGAAGCAGGTGTTTCCCGCCTCAATATTAGTCTTGATTCACTCAAACCAGAAAAATTTAAAGAGATCACCGGTAGCGAACTACAGCCTGTACTTGATGGCATGATGGCTGCAAAAGCGGAAGGCTTCAGCCCCATCAAAATTAATATGCTGGCAATGAAAGGCATCAATGATGATGAATTCGAAGACGTCGTTGAATACTGTATAGAGAATGACTTCACTCTACGTTTTATTGAAACCATGCCTGTCGGAGGTACCGGCATCAAAGCCAGCGACCATTATATTGACCTGGCTGAAGTTAAAAATCGTCTAGCTCAACGCTTCGATTTAATTCCTGGCGTCATGCCTGGTGGTGGCCCTGCTCGTTATGTCCAGGTCAAAGGCACTGACTTACGCATTGGTTTTATTACGCCAATCTCACAACACTTTTGTGAAACCTGTAATCGGGTTCGCCTGTCTGTTGATGGTACTCTGTATCTTTGTCTGGGACAGGAACACAAATTCGAATTACGCCCCCTGCTTCGACAGGGGATCAGTAATGATGGACTTAAAAATGCCATCATTGAGGCCATTGCTATCAAACCTGAAAAACACGAATTTAAAGATCATCCAGGCCAGATAGTCCGCTTTATGAATATGACCGGTGGCTAAAATTTACATTTTCAAAAATACTAATTGAGAAATATTTTAGTTATATCCATCAATCACAATATCACAATATAAACTCATTACCACATTATAATTTAAAGTTAAAAACAATGACTGACGATCTTACGTTGCCAAAAAACTAACCTGCTCAGGTTAAATAACCAACATAATAATATTTTTCCCTTAACCGATACTTTTAACATGTATTTTTCTATATATACTGACTGAGAAAATAAGGGTACATCAATACAAAGGGCTCTAACTAACAATTATTCTTATATTTATTCTTATATTTTGATAGGATTAGCAGCCATGAATCTGGCCTGTAATAGAGCGACATAATTGTCAATGAGATTTCTTCAATTCACCCTAATCTCCTTTAATACGCACCATGATCAAAAACAAACTTAATGTAAATCAGCATATTAGCGTTATCTGTTTTTTAGTTGATGTATATCAAAGACAAACGAGGCATTTAAGAATATCGTCACCCACGTATGATTTCTAACAAAACACACAACTTCCAAATTAATAAGCACACACTTACCAACCGGAAAACCCAGGAGTTAAATCAATGATAAAGAAACTTAGATTAAAATACGGTGTAGCACTGGTTGCTGCATGCGTAGGCATGGCGACATCTTCGGGTGTGGCTTTTGCTAAAAAAGACGAGTTCAAACCTCTTAACGAGGCGGAGTTCGAAAAAGCCAAGAGCATGTACTTCCAGCGCTGTGCCGGTTGTCACGGCGTTCTACGTAAAGGCGCTACGGGCAAGGCTCTAGAGCCAAAACCAGATGCAGCCAAGAAAACCAAAGGTACACTCGCACTGGGTACAAAACGTCTTGAGAAAATCATTACTCTGGGCACCGAAGGTGGTATGAACAACTTCGACGATATCTTCAGCAAAGAAGAAATCAACCTGCTGGCCCGTTATATTCAGATGGAACCACCAATACCGCCAGAAATGTCACTGGCTCTGATGAAAGAGCGCCATAAGGTTTTTGTTGAGCCAAAAGACTACCCTACCAAGCCCATGCACGGCCGTAACTGGGAAAACTTCTTCATAGCCATCGAACGTGACGCAGGCAAGATCGCAGTCATCGACGGTGACAAAAAAGAAGTGGTTGCCCATATCTCTACCGGCTACGCGGTACACGTACTGAAAACGGTAGAACATCACCAGACCCTGCACGCCAAAGACGCTGGTCGTTTCTGGTACATCATGGGTCGTGACGGCATGATGACCAAAGTTGACCTCTGGGCGATGCCTGACAAGATGAAAGTGGCTCAAGTACAGGTTGCTTATGACGCACGTGACGTTGCCGTATCAGGTGATGGCAAGTACGTAATCGGTGGCGGTTACTGGCCTCCACACTTCGTTATTGCTGATGCCGAAACGATGGAGCCTCTGAAAGTGGTTTCTGCTCGTGGTGTTAACGTCGATGGCGAGTATGTCAACGAGTCTCGTGTTGCTGCGATTTATGACACTCCGATGGCGCCCAGCTGGCTGGTTGCTATGAAAGAGTTAGGTCAGATGTGGCAAGTAGATTATTCTGATCTTGACAACCTGCAGATCACCAAAATCGACTCAGCCAAGTTCCTGCATGATGGTTTCTTCGACCCATCCGGTCGTTATTTCCAGATCGCAGCAAACGCTTCTGACAAGATGGTGATAGTCGACACCAAGACCCGCAAACTGGAAGCCATGATCGATGTTGCTTCTAAACCACATCCTGGTCCTGGCGCTAACTGGGACGACGACAAATGCGGCCCTGTCAGTGGCACAACCCATCTGGGCGTTGGTAAAGTCAGTGTTTGGGGTAATGACCCTGCCGGCCATAAAGACCAGGCATGGAAACTCTGCTACACAGTTGATACCGACGGTGCTGGTGTATTCTTACGTACCCATCCTAAGAGCGATTACGTATGGGCTGACCAGACTAAACATCCTGAGCCTGCTATCCAGCAGTCAGTTAAAGTCATCGATAAGAAGACCCGTAAGGTTGTTAAAACTATCCAGTTGACTGATAAGAAAGGCTATGCAGCCGTTCATTTCGAATTCAACAAAGATGGCACTGAAGTATGGGCCTCTGTGTGGAATCGTTCAGACAGCCTGAAACCTAACGGTGAAATCATCATATTTGATGCTAAAACACTGGAAGAAAAAGCACGTGTTAAAGGACTTTACGCTCCTACAGGTAAGTTCAACGTGTACAACCGCGTCAACCACGTAACTTAATAAGCAAAAAAGTTACTATGTAGAAATAGGGCGGACATACATACAATATGTATTGTCCGCCCACCTTCTAAGCAGATAAAATGTTTATTACACAAGGGACTTTATAAAAAGGTCTCTTTTTTAATACACAATTACAAACCAAGGTAAGCTTTGATCATGCCCCATTCCTCAAAAAAATTCGGTTTAATGTCACGAAAGGTCCTGATGGGCACCACACTCGGCGCTGCCCTGTTTTTCATGATTATCGGTGTCATCTTCTGGGGCGGCTTCAATACGGCAATGGAAGTCACCAATACCCTGGACTTCTGTATCTCCTGCCATGAGATGGAAGAGAATGTTTTCCGGGAATATCAAAAAACCATTCATTACACCAACCGTAGCGGTGTTCGTGCAACCTGTTCTGACTGTCACGTACCACGCCCCTGGATACACAAGGTCGTACGTAAAATACAGGCCAGTAATGAAGTATTACACAAGATACTCGGCACCATTGATACACCTGAGAAATTTAATGAGCATCGCCTGGAACTAGCAAAAAATGTCTGGCGCGCGATGAAATCAACTGATTCTCGCGAATGCAGAAACTGTCATAATTTTGATTCCATGAAACCCGAAGATCAGAAAAAACGCTCACGTAACCAGCATGCCACTGCCATGGAAAACGGCAATACCTGTATTGACTGCCATAAAGGCATCGCGCACAACAAGATCCATGACAAGCTCACCGATGAAGAGCTGGATGCAATGTCCGAACCTGTAACAGAAAACAAACGCCCGATAGCGCCACAGTGGCAGGCATTTATTGATAATGGTAAAAAACTGGTTACCGACACAACTGAGGCCGCAACTGAAGCACCTGTTGCAGACGTCACTACAGAAACAGAACCGACCGCTGTTGAAGCTGAAAAAGAGGTCACCACAGAGCCCGCTAAAACAGCACCCGCTGCTTCTTCAACTGGCTCAGGCATTGACTGGTCCGGTATTGAACCCGCCGAAGTGATCCTGTTCTTCCCCGGTCAGGCTTCAATGGAATGGGTACTCAAGGGCAGCGATCATGGTGGTAAACGTGCCTTCATGACAGGCGATCGTTGCTTCACCTGTCACGAGGGTGAAGAAAAAGCGATCGGCGAGAAAATTGCCTCCGGTGAAAAAGTCGAGCCCACGCCTATCCCAGGTAAACGTGGCAGTATAGCGGTTAATGTGCAGGCTGCACATGATGCCGACAACCTGTACATGCGCTTCGAGTGGAAAGACGTTTCTCACGCACCTGTTTCTTTCGTTACAGGCGGCAAGATGGATCCGGAAAATCCGATCAAACTCGCAATCATGCTATCCACTGATAGCGAAGACGATCCAAAAGTGGAATTCACAGATCGATCTGGTTGCTGGCAGACCTGTCATCACGATGTTAACTACATGCCTGATCAGCCTGATAAATCGGCCCTGGCAGGTAGTCCACTCGACACCAGCAATGGCTTCACCAAGTACCTGAAAGAAAGCCGTACTGACATTGAAATTGAAGGCAAAGACGGCAAAAAACGTGGCGGCTGGGACAAACTGAAAGACGCCGCAGAAATTCAGGCGGCACTGGAAAATGGTTCATTCATGGACCTGCTACGTTACAAATCTGGCACAGGTGAATCTGAAGACGGCTACATCCTGGCAGAACGTGTCATGACCGGCGGTCAGGGTGTGAAATTCACCGGCAAACTCAATGCTGGCGTCTGGACGGTTGAAATGACCCGCAAACTGACTTCTGACAAACTCGGTGATATCAGCATGAGTACCGATCAAATGTACAATATCGGTTTCGCCATTCATGATGACTACAGTAATAGTCGTTTCCATCATGTCTCTCTGGGACTAAAACTGGGCTTTGATGACGACGAAGCAGAAATTAATGCCATAGGAAAGTAAGTATCATCTAACTCCTACTCAGGCCGCATGAACAGATGTTCATGCGGCCTTTTTTATAAACCTAACCTCAG
>JAOUNI010000045.1 GCA_029881035.1 Gammaproteobacteria bacterium
ATCGGTTGCAAAAAATTTCCAGTTTTCAGTGGTGTATTGAATCGCATGATGGCATGCATGTGCCAGCCATTGTCTTTGCCAGTGAAGATCTCATTCGTGACATGGATGACAAGGTATATGAGCAGGTGACTAACGTAGCTCGTTTGCCGGGCATTGTTGAAGCGTCTTACGCCATGCCCGATGCGCACTGGGGTTATGGTTTTCCGATTGGTGGTGTTGCTGCCTTCGACCCCAAACAGGGCGGGGTTATTTCTGCGGGTGGCGTTGGTTTTGATATTTCCTGCGGCGTGCGCACCTTGCACACCGGACTCACACCACGACAGGTGCTTGAAGCGCAGACGGCACTGGCTGATATACTTTATTATTCGATCCCTGCCGGGCTGGGCAGTACCGGTGCCATTCATTTGAATCATAAAGAAATGGACGAGATGTTAAGCGGCGGTGCGCGCTGGGCAGTCGGGCGTGGTTATGGTCAACGCGTTGACCTTGAACGCATCGAAGAACATGGCTGTATGCAGGGTGCTGATCCTGAAGAGGTTTCCATCCATGCCAAAGACCGGCAGAAAAATGAAATGGGAACACTGGGTTCGGGTAATCATTATCTTGAAGTGCAAAGAGTTGTGGAAATTTATCAGCCGGAAATCGCCGAAGCCTTTGGTGTCAAACTGGATGATATCAAGGTCAGTATCCATTGCGGATCGCGCGGTCTTGGCCACCAGATTGGTACCGATTTTCTAAAAAAAATGGTGGTCAGTGCCAAAGACTACGGTATCAGGTTGCCCGACCGTGAACTGGCCTGCGCACCGATCGAATCGAGCCTGGGTAAGAGTTATCTCGGTGCCATGCGATCTGCCATTAACTGCGCGCTGGCAAATCGGCAGATTATCACTCATCTGACACGACAGGCTTTTGGCCATATTTTTCCCGGCATCAAACTCGAGCTGCTTTACGATGTGTCGCACAACACCTGCAAGCAGGAAGAACACAAAATTGGTGGCGTTAAAAAACAGCTTTACGTCCATCGCAAAGGCGCAACACGTGCTTTCGGGCCGGGGCATTCGAGTTTGCCGGCAGAACTGCGCAAGGCGGGGCAGCCTGTCCTCATTGGCGGCACCATGGGGACTGCATCGTATATTCTTGCGGGTACTGAACAGGGCATTATGCATGCCTATGGTTCAGCCTGTCACGGTGCCGGCCGTAGCATGAGCCGACGTCAGGCAACAAAACTTTGGCAGGGCGGAAAAATAAAAAATGATCTGGCGAGCAGGGGAATTTTAATTCGCAGCCCGTCGATGCGTGGTCTGGCAGAGGAAGCGCCGGGCGCATACAAGGATGTCAGTGCCGTGGTCGAAGCCGCGGATCATGCTGGTCTGGCCAGACTGGTGGCAAAGCTGGAACCGATGATTTGTGTAAAGGGCTAATCAGGCGCAGATAGCCGGTATGACTTTAGTAATACCATGCTTGAGTCTGGCTTCATGGCAGCGTGGTTCACCGGGTGTAAATTCACGACACGGCGTTGGGCGCTTTTCGTAAATAGAACAACTGACCTGCTGATTAAGCTCGCCTTGCAGACAATGACAGCGTGGATTTTTCTGATTGGTGCCGCGCATGGCGACGCGATGATGATTGAGTTTTTCAGTTAAGGCTTCAGGCACGCCATCCGGTTGCAATGTATCGGTTTCACCCCAGTAGAATGAGACCCGAAAACTGGCGCAGCAGGCACCGCATAGAATGCAGTCGCTGGCATCAATCCATTCACTTTGGTTAAACATAAATAATACAACCTGATAACCTCAAATTCAGGATGCTTATTTACAGGATGTCTATGCAGAAATATAACGAATTTTATTTATCCTGACGATTGGATTTTTTAATGATTGAAAGTGAGTAGTATGACTGAAGCAAGACTAGTTCAAGTCCGCTAATTAGGCTTATTCGTTTCTATCTCTTTTATACTCCATATTGGTGCCGGGAACCTGTAAATACCTTAATGCCGTGGCCGTTTTTTTGTATGAATGCCGTCTGAATAAATCGGTTAAATTCAGTCCAATGCCGAAAAACACATTGCGTTCTTTGGTTACCAGTGGGTCGTCAAAACCCCGGGTGTAATAACCCGCCTGTAACTCAATGTGCTTAAGAAAGCTATTACTAAAATATTCAAACCCGTTTAATTTGAGAGCCAGAAGATATTTGGAGTTTTCGTAATCGGTAGTGATGTCACCCTGATTGGGATGCAGGCCGAATTCCCATCGGAAATCAATTTTTCTAGCCATGGCAGGATTAGTGTACAGGTAGTAACCGAGTAGAGATCCTATACTATTGGCTATAAAATCTTCGCCAGAAAATCCGTATGGACTGAATGAATCACCAATTTCCATATAGCCCAGAATCGCCAGTGAAGACAGTGCGCCATACAGGGCTGCATCATCTTCTTTCATGCACCAGGTTTCGAACATATAGGATAGGCCGTGGGTAGTGACATAGCTGGTGTAGAAATGGCCAGCCTTATCCGCACCGCCGGTTTTGGTATCATTTTCAAACCAGTCTTCGGAGGTGGCTTCTGGGGAATTGCTAAAGTATTCCCAGTTGGTGATGCCCCAGATGGTGACAATGCCGATACCAACCAGATTAGTGTTTAACAGATCTCGATTCTGTTGTTGAGAGGTAGACTCATTCGCGCAGTCAGGATGCAGGGCATAGGCATCCTGGATAGTTGTGAAAAACAGAAGAAGCAATGAAAGCCAGACATTTTTTAAGGTGATGAATTTCATAACCCAATATCCGATGACCATTATTTGCTAGTCTAACTTAAAGCGCCATGTGTAAACTATGTTTAATCAGCAATCAGTTTCTCTACTGTGAGTGTTGTAGGTTATATGCGTTTGAATTTGATCTGGGTCATACCAAAATTGTCAAAATTAACAGATAGTTCGCGATCATATTTATGCCGTGCTTTCTGTAATCTGGAAGGTGGGGCTGAGCGCGCACCATAAATAAATTGAGCATTACCGATGACTGAAATAAATCAAACAAGCAAACGTCCACAGGCTACCTCCGGGGCAGATAATTTTGCAGTAAAAGTTGGCCTGGCTGAAATGCTTAAGGGCGGCGCCATTATGGACGTGACCAATGTCGAGCAGGCGAAAATTGCTGAAGATGCTGGTGCCATTGCGGTGATGGCGCTAGAACGTATTCCTTCTGATATTCGCCGCGACGGCGGTGTCGCACGTATGTCTGATCCGGACATGATCCGCCAGATTCAGGCGGCCGTATCAATACCGGTGATGGCCAAATGCCGGATTGGTCATTTTGCCGAAGCGCAAATTCTGCAGGCGCTGGAAGTCGATTTTATCGATGAGAGTGAAGTGCTGACTCCGGCAGACGAGGCCAATCACGTCGCCAAGCACGATTTCAAAGTTCCTTTTGTTTGCGGTGCAACCTGTTTAGGTGAGGCGCTGCGCCGTATCGGTGAAGGCGCGGCCATGATGCGCACCAAAGGTGAAGCAGGCAGCGGCAATATCGTCGAAGCGGTTCGACATATGCGTACTATTCAAAATGAAATGAAACGTTTGACCATCCTTGATAAAGAGCAACTGATGAGTGCGGCCAAGGACATGGGAGCGCCTTACGACCTGGTTTGTTACGTCGCGGAACATGGCAAATTACCCGTGCCCAATTTTTCTGCTGGTGGTATCGCTACACCTGCGGATGCGGCACTGGTTCGTCAGTTGGGTGCAGAGGCGGTGTTTGTAGGTTCAGGCATATTCATGTCTGAAGACCCGGCGGCCCGTGCTGCGGCGATCGTTAAGGCGACCACTTTTTTTGATGACCCTGAAATATTACTTCAGGTCAGTAGTGGTCTGAAGTCAGGTATGAAAGGTTTGTTAATGCAGGATATTTCACCAGAGGACAGGCTCGCCACTCGTGGCTGGTAAGTTTTATGTCTGATGTTGTGGGTGTGCTCGCTTTACAGGGCGCATTTGATAAACATATTGAGATGTTGCAGGCTTTGGGTGTTCGATGCCGACGAGTTCGGTTTGCACAAGAGTTGGATGAATGTGCGGCACTGATTATTCCCGGCGGTGAATCGACCACCATGAGCCTGTTAATTCAGAAGTTTGATCTGTACGGCAGGCTGTGTGAGTTTGCCAAAGAAAAACCGATGATGGGGATTTGTGCCGGTGCGATATTGATGGCGGATGAAGTCGGTGATTCAAGAGTGATAGCGCTTAATGTTATACCGATGACCGTGGTGCGTAATGCTTATGGTCGACAGGTGAGTAGTTTT
This sequence comes from Gammaproteobacteria bacterium, assembly GCA_029881035.1. Lineage (GTDB taxonomy): Bacteria > Pseudomonadota > Gammaproteobacteria > SZUA-229 > SZUA-229 > LH-M37. Next base: position 4,289 of record JAOUNI010000045.1, read on the forward strand.
TCTGCTGAACTACGTTTGAAATGTGATGCTGGAGGTCCTACTTATCTGGCGCACTTTATTAGAGCTCCAGGAATTAAATCAAATAATGAAAACATTGAAGTGCTGGCTGAATATAATGGTGAGGCAGTGATGATGAGAATGGGACGGAACATGGTACTTACTTTTCATCCTGAATTAACTAACGACAGTCGTATTCATGTCTGTTGGTTGAAAGGTTTTCATCCGGCGTATAAACAGGAACTGTTATGAAAACTTCAAATTCATCTATTTCATCCAGTCCTCGGTTACCAAAGCCTTTTTCTCTACCGCTCAAGATTTTACCGCAGGCATTACATAATCGTTTTCTGGCCACTGTGATTAATAGAATTTTAGTTGATGATTTAGATGCAGGTGAACTGGATTTTTTACAGGATAGATCGGTTGCTATTGAAGTTAGTGATTTAGGTTTGTCATATCAGCTGATGCTTTCTGGTAATCGATTAATGGGTGCAAATATTCATGCTGAGAATGATTTAACCATCAGAGCTTCGTTATATGATTTCATGTCGATGGCGAGCCGACAGGTCGACCCTGATACACTGGTTTTTCAACGTCGTCTGGTTATGGAAGGTGATACCGAACTGGGCCTGGCGTTAAAAAATTATCTGGATGGAATGGATATCGAAGCCTCTAAAGTATTAAGTCTGGTTGAATCACTCTCAAGAAAAACCATGCCTGTCTATAAAAAGCTATTCGATTAATCTAACAGCAGCGAGTCGTAATAGCGTGACCGATATAACAATCTAGGATGTGCTTCATCATCGGTAAAACCACTGCGATCATGTAAGACGTTATTGCTGATTAATCCCCAACCTGGTTGTAGTGTCAGACGGTAAATGTATTTATTGTCAGACTTCAATAATTTATCAAGCGCCGCCACCGCATTTTTTGTTGCCTCATTGTTCTTCCAGATTACATTATGCGCACGTGCAGTGTAACGCATATGTAGTAGACCGTTATCTCTGACTGAAAATACCGGGCCTGCACGTTCTGGTCGAAGCAGTTCACCATCAACTACATTTTCCGGAATCGTCATGGCATCCATTTGCATAAATGCTTCAATATAATCAGGATTTTCATCGCGCAGTTGTATATAAGCAATATCATGGTCCATGACTGCATTCTCACCACCTTCTTTTGCGGGGCGAACACAATGCAAATTCAGCGCCATGATTTGCTGATCAGGTGAGTTGTAATAACCATCAGTGTGCCAGTGAATGGCGTGAGTGGTGTAGGGGATGTAACGTTTATGCATAGGATCATTTTGTACCCGCAGTGCGGTAATGCCATCGTCGTCTGCGCCCATGTTTTTGTTCAGATTATGTAGGCCAAATTGTTTGGCCAGATCGAATGGAATATCTTTGTCAGGGCTTTCTCCAAGAGGACTAACATAAACAGCCATGTTGGTTTTTTTGCAGAGTTTTGTAATGGCCTGTTTTTCGATAAAACTCAGATTATGAGGATTGTTAATTTCAATGATCAGCTCTTCTGCTTTTTCAGGGTAGTTTTTAAGCTTTTGTTCTTTCCATGATTCATATGCAGAAGTGTTATTTAGATCGAATGGGCTGTTTGCATTCATAATTTTTCCGTGAGTTCGTCTTTTAAATGTTGTTCGACAGATTCCATGCCCGCGCCACCATGCCAGTAACCATTACAGGTGCCTGTTGGTGACAGTGATTCCAGTTCATCGATTGCATCCTGTATGGATTTTTTATTATGTAGACACGCATGAAAAATATTAATGATATCTACAGTGGATTTTGACTGCGGGCTAATGCGTAATATATCAACACCTAATTGTTTCATATCATCTATTTCGGTAACGAGGTTACAGCTTTTAGCTGATTGTGTTTGAATGCCATTGATGACAAGGAAGGGGTTATCTTCGCGTGTTGACATTAGTAAACCATCGGGGTCATCAATGCAGCGTAGTTGACAGTCGTCTTTTTGCAGATTATGGTAGCGTGCGGTAAAACAACGTGCTGAAAAAGCCAGTGGTAACCTGCCATAAATAAACACTTCAGTTTCTACGCCTTCGGGCCTTGCGTTTTGCATATCGGCTAAAGTGTCTCGTGAAAGTTCAACGGGAAAAACCCAACGTTTTAGCCCCTGTTTACTTAACAGTTTTAGAGTGCGTGAATTGTAAATATTAATGGCTGGGCCAGTAACAAAACTATGCTCACCAGATAATAAATTGACTGCGGCCATATCGTTGGCTTCGACTGTGTATTGTTCGTTCTTGCAGATGCTTTTCAGTTTGCTGAGTTCTGAATTGGCTTCGATCAAAGTTAAAGTGGAAAGTACTACCTGTTTGCCTGCGTTTTTAAGTCTGTTTGCAATTTCTAACCAGTCCTGATCGCGCATGAGGCGCCTTTTCGAACAGACGGTTTCACCTAGATAAACAATATCTACCGGGGTTGCTGCAATTTTTTCATAAAAATCGAATAGTGTGTCTCTATCCCAGTAATACAATATCGGACCTAGAGATAATTTGGGCATGAAAGTTGTCATTGTTTTATTGCCACGGGCGGTAATAGGCGCCGAGAGTTGTTTGTGAGCCTTCAGATACTTTTTCTAATGCTTCCAGCCACGCTACCTGTGGTTGATAATTGTCGGGGTCGTGATGGCAGGCATCAAGGGCAGCACGCCAGGCTTTGGTGACCTGTTCCACGTATGCAGGACTACGTTGACGACCTTCGATTTTTATCGCTGCGACACCAGCTTTTTGCAACTCTGGTAACAATGCCATGGTATTTAAACTGGTTGGTTCTTCCAGGGCGTGATAGGTATTGTTTTTGACATTAAAACGTCCTTTACACAATGTAGGGTAACCGGCAGATTCATTTTTGCCGTGACAGTCAATCAGCACATTGTTCAGTCGTGTTTCAAGACCTGCATCGGTTTCTTTCCATTGCACTGCGCTGGCTGGCGAACAGGCGCCGAAAGTATTGGGTGACTGGCCGGTAACATATGAGGAAAGCAGGCAGCGACCCTCCACCATGACGCATAAACTACCAAAGCCAAATACTTCGATCGGCACTGGACTATTTTCAGCGACAGTTTTAATTTGTTTGAGTGAAAGTACACGTGGCACCACGACACGTTGTATGCCAAAATTTTTGTGATAAAACTCAATCGATTCCTGGCTGGTGGCCGACCCCTGGACAGATAGATGCAAGCGTAAATCAGGCCATCGTTCAGTGGCATAATCCATGATGCCGATATCGGCCAGTATCAGCGCATCTACACCGAGTTGCGCTGCGTGATCCACGGCATCCTGCCAACGCTGCCAGCCAGAAGGTTGTGGATAGGTATTGATGGCAATAAAGATTTTACTGCCGCGCTGATGTGCGTAGTTAATGCCTTCCTGCGCACGCTGATCATTGAAGTTGAGTCCGGCAAAATGTCGGGCATTGGTGTCATCTTTAAAACCGATGTAAACCGCGTCAGCACCATTATTAACGGCAATCTTAAGTGATGGTAAATTGCCAGCCGGGCAGACGAGTTCCATAGTGTTGTTTGAGTTTGTCATATTGGTGTTATCCAGCCATGTTCAGGTATTTTTGTTGATGTATTCCATCAACTAATGATCTGGCCTGTGGATGATAAAAATGATGGCGTGATGCAAGTTCCTGCGCAATAAGATTCAATGGCAACCATTTTTTTGCGCACCAGCTGGGTGCGAGCAAAATATTTTCTGAAGCAGTTGCAGTTAGACGATGATAAATAATATTCTGAGGCGTTTGCTGGATTAAATCGGCGGCAATACGTGTGTAGTCTTCGAGTTTGAGTGGCTGGTATTCACCCCGCCGCCATTCATTCGCCAGCTGTGTGCCTTTAACTACGTGTAGAGGGTGTAATTTCAGGCCATCGACACCGAGATCGAGTACACGGTCCAGAGTGGTTTTATAATGTTGCTCATTTTCACCGGGTAGTCCGATGATTAAATGTGTGCAAACTTGAAGGTTTCGTTGTCGGGCACGGACCAAGGTTGAACGATAAGCTTCAAAATCATGGCCACGATTAACGCGATCCAGTGTTTTATCGAATGAGGATTGCAATCCCAGTTCCAGCCATACTTCGTATCCTTTGTTCTGGTAACTTACCAGTAGATCGAGTACCGAGTCAGCGACACAATCGGGGCGTGTACCAACCGCAAGACCAATAATATTGGGTTCGGCCAGTGCTCGATTGTATTGCTGTTCGAGTAAGGCGGTTTCAGCGTAGGTATTGGTGTAAGCCTGAAAGTAGGCGATGTATTTACGCGCACCGGTGCGTTTACGAATAATAAATTTGCCAGCGTCGATTTGCTGATTAACTTCAGCAGGTTCACGACCATTTGGGCTGAATGAGGTATTGTTACAGAAAGTGCAGCCACCAATGCCTAGACTGCCATCACGATTGGGGCAGGTGAAGCTGGCATCGATAGATATTTTATGTACACGCTCACCGTAACGGTTGAGCATGGACTGTCCGAATGTATTGACGTGGTTTGCGAGATTCAAAGCATTTTTTCTGATTGCTATAGCTGGCAGAATTACAGGTACTTCCGCCACAGTTAATTGAGGGGTGATTTTCGCTTAGCAGGTAGTTACAGGATTGATGTAGGTCAACTCGATGTTGATTTTGAATGGGTCTAGTTTCTGTATAAAACAGCTGTAATTCTGCTAATGTACATCTGATCAAGTCTGTTGAATATCTGGGTCATCAGGCATTGGTCGATTACCAAGCACCTTTTTCAAAATGCCAATCCGATCTAATGCAGAGGAACTCAGCTTTTGTGCAGTCAGCATAATCTTTTCATCATCGGTAGAATCAACTATAGAGTCGTAGAAAGCAAAACTGCGATCACAACAGGCACGTAATCGATTTAGTTTTGCCTCTGAGCTATCCGATATATTATCGATCTGTGTGTTATATGAATCTACCTGTTCCAGATCTTTAAGGATATCATCGCCCGGTAGTTCTTTTTCTTCCAGGCTTAGTTTATTACGGTCTATCACTTGTTGAGTCTCATTGATAAGAGCTTGTATTTCAGGTGATTCCCCGGAAATAATAGCCATAGCATTATTAAGGTAAAGATCAATGTGAATGGCGGTGGTTAAAAGATCTGCTTCTGTGTGCACATTTCTGGGGTTAAGTCTGGGTTCTGTAATATTAATTTTACGTTCTGCATGGTAAGCATGTCGTCGTTCTGCCCTGAGTAGAGCAGCATGTCCCAGTTCTTCTCGAGCCAGTATTTCTGCATATTTGCGTACGGCCTCATTTTTTGAGTCGGCGGCAACATGAGTATAAAACCGGAAAGCAATTTCTTCATTATGAACAGCAAAAGCTAATGCTCTGTACGGCGTGCTGTATAGAGGGTCACGTGCTTCATCATCGTAAGTAGTTGAAATTTTTGGGTCACGCCACTTAACAGGCTCAATTTTTGGGTTTTCATTTATGCCTTCCTGGGCCATCCATTCCAGTAGTAAACGCTCGTGTTCGTGTTCTTCTTTGACCATGCGCTCAAACAGGGCAGCAGCAGATTTGTTATTACCTTCATGCATTGTTACTGCTAGTTGAGAATAGCGGCGGATAGCTTCACGTTCGGCCTGAAGCGCTATAGACATCAGGTCGCTGGTGGTTTGTACGAATGTGGCTAAAAGGTCGGTAGATGATTTCATGGAGCGTATTATGTGAGCATTGACTTGATATTAACTTGATATGAATCATGTGGCTTGCGTCAAAATGTCGCAGACTACGCGGATTAAATAAACGTCAGATTTTTATTACGTGAATTGTCTACGAGATTTCAGAGCTGCGCTCAATGTTTTGACTAAATTCTGTGCCCATCACATTGATGGGCGAGCCGCTATTCAGTTCTTCGTATCACTACTATTTATTCAGTGGCTGGTGATGGGCGTGGCACAGGCAGATTCTGAATTACCACGTTTCCTGGATTCAATCAGTGTTCAAAAAATCTTTCCGGGTGCAGATCGACTGGCCAGCCCCGAAGGTGAACCACTGATATCAGCTGCTTTTAAACAGGGTCAGCAGCTTGGTTATGTTTTTCTGACCTCTGATTATGTTAATACCACCGGTTATTCCGGAAAACCAATTCACCAGTTGGTTGCTATGGATATGCAAGGTGTTATCCAGAAAGTATTACTGGTAGAACATCATGAACCTATTGTATTGATCGGCATTCCTGAAGCGCGTATTACCGCCGTACTCAAGGATTATGAAGGCCTTGATGTGGGTAAACTGGTACGTGGGTCTCAGGATCACCATGTCGATATTGTCTCCGGTGCCACAGTGACGGTAATGGTAATGGATGACAATATCTTGCGCAGTGCCATTAAAGTTGCTCGTAACTACGGGTTATCTGGCCTTGAGCCTGAAATTAAACAAACGGGCCCGGTTGCTTCGATAAACTCTGAAATTAACACACTCAGTGATTGGCAGAGTTTGCTCAAAGAAGGTTCAGTACAACATCTAAAAATCACTTTAAAACAGATCAACGAAGCCTTTGAAGCTTCTGGTGAGCCTCTCGCGCTCGAGTCGCCGGAAATAGGTGATGCTGATGAGGTATTTGTTGAAATTTATGCAGCGGTTGTTTCTGTGCCCAGCATTGGACGTAGTCTTCTGGGTGAAAATGAATATCGTAATCTTGAGAAAAAATTACAGCCTGGTGAGCAGGCAATCCTTCTGGCCGGTGAGGGACGTTTTTCATTTAAGGGTTCAGGTTATGTGCGTGGTGGTATTTTTGATCGTTTTCAGGTCATTCAAGGTGACACTTCTGTTCGTTTCCACGATAAATACCATAAACGGTTACGCAATATAGAAGCAGAAGGAGCGCCCGAGCTCAAAGATGTGGATTTATTCAGGACACCTGCAGAATTAAAATTCAGTGCAGCTTTGCCATGGAAACTGGAATTACTGGTTGGTCGGGATATAGGTCCAACCAAAAAAGTCTTTACCACCTTTGATCTTAATTACACCACACCCGATAAATACCTGATTTTTACTGAAGTCGAAGATTCGGGTATGACATCGGATTTATCCAAAAAGCCTGAACCTATCTGGAAGAAGATGTGGGTACTTAAGTTACCTGAGGTCATTGTTTTAGGTGTTGCATTGGCGGTACTGACGATGATCTTCTTTTTTCAGGATTGGCTGGTTAAGCGTCCAGTACTCGCTGATCGCATTCGCATTGGTTATTTGATATTTACACTGGTTGGTATTGGCTGGTATTTCAATGCTCAATTATCTGTGGTCAATATTCTGGCCATGTTTAATGCTCTGATTAGTGGTTTTGACTGGGCCTATTTTTTGATGGAGCCGATGATTTTTATTCTCTGGGGTTCGGTAGCCGCTGCATTGCTGTTCTGGGGGCGTGGGCCATATTGCGGCTGGTTATGTCCTTTTGGCGCATTGCAGGAACTACTTAATCGTATCGCTAAAATATTTAAGGTTAGACAGGTTGTAGTGCCGTGGTTTATTCACGAACGCATTTGGACTTTTAAGTATTTAATTTTTCTTTTATTATTTGGTTTTTCACTGTACTCGCTAGGTTGGGCAGAACGACTGGCTGAAGTAGAGCCATTTAAGACTGCTATCATTCTAAAATTTGTACGTGAATGGCCTTATTTGATTTTTGCAGTAGTAATGTTGCTACCAGGTCTTTTTATCGAGCGTTTTTATTGCCGTTATTTGTGTCCGATGGGTGCAGCTCTGGCGATTCCGGGAAGAATGCGTATGTTTGCCTGGCTGAAACGTTATAAAGAGTGTGGTACACCCTGTCAGCGTTGCAGTAATGAGTGTATGGTTCAGGCAATACACCCTGAAGGTAATATCAATGTTAATGAGTGTTTGTACTGTTTACATTGTCAGATAGTTTATTCCGATGATCAGGCTTGTCCGGTCATGATACAGAAACGTTTGAAAGAGGAGCGTCGAGCCGTTCGTTCAGCTGCGGTACGAGGCGAAAATGAATCTGCTATTGCAGTAGAGCTGAAGAAGAAAAAAAGTAGTTTTTAAGTTTAGTAACTGACTCCGGATTAAGTCCTGAGTTAATTGATCCGCCTGCACAATAGCAGGCATATTAATGAGGAGTGAAATAATGGGAAATAATAACGATACTATCGATAATAAAGGCATTACCCGCCGCGAACTGCTTGGTGGCACTGCGAAACTAACTGCTATGGCTGGTGTAGCAGGACTGGCTGGACTGGCAGGTATGACTCCAAAAGCAGCCATAGCATCAGCTAAGAATAGTGCTCATGTTGGTCCTGGTGATCTGGATGAGTATTATGGTTTCTGGAGTAGCGGTCAGGCGGGTGAGCTGCGCATTCTGGGTATTCCATCAATGCGTGAATTAATGCGTGTACCTGTATTCAATCGTTGTAGTGCTTCAGGTTGGGGCTCGACTAACGAAAGTCGTAAAATTTTACGTGATGGACTGACACCGGAAACGAAAAAATTTCTGGATACTGGTGGTCGTGGCGGTGTCTGGACCAATGGTGATTTGCATCATCCACATATGTCATTCACTGATGGCACTTATGACGGTCGTTATCTGTTTATGAACGACAAAGCTAATACCCGTGTTGCTCGTGTTCGTTGTGACGTGATGAAGTGTGACAAGATCCTGGAAATTCCGAATGCCTCGGATATTCATGGACTACGTCCACAAAAATATCCACGCACAGGCTACGTCTTCGCTAACGGTGAGCATCGCGTACCGATTCCAAATGATGGCAGCATTCTGGATGAGCCAGAAAAATATCATGCGATATTCAGCGCTATTGATGGCGATGAAATGAAAGTAGCATGGCAGGTGATGGTTGATGGTAATCTGGACAACTGTGATGCAGATTATCAGGGGCTGTATGCTTTTTCTACCTGTTACAACAGCGAAGAAGCTACTAACCTTGCTGGCATGATGGGCAATGAGCGTGACTGGGCCGTTGTGTTTGACATCAAGGCAATCGAAGCTGGTGTGAAGGCGGGGGATTTCCAGAAAATCAACGGTGTGCCGGTGCTTGATGGGCGTAAAGGCTCTAAATACACCCGTTATATTCCTGTGCCTAACAGCCCTCATGGTTGTAATACTGCACCTGATGGCATTCACGTCGTCTTCAACGGTAAATTGTCGCCCACAGTGACCGTGATCGACGTCAGACGCCTGCCTGATCTATTCAAAGACAAGATCAAACCAGAAGGTGTGATCGTTGCAGAACCAGAACTGGGCCTGGGGCCATTGCATACTGCTTTCGATGGCAAGGGTAACTGTTTTACCACACTATTCCTTGATAGCCAGGCGGTTAAGTGGAACCTGCAAAAAGCGATTGATGCTTACAGTGGTAAGAAAGTTAATCCTATCCTTGAGAAGATTGACGTGCATTACCAACCTGGCCATAACCATACTTCCATGGGTGAAACTAAAGATGCTGATGGTAAATGGCTGGTCTCACTGAATAAGTTCTCCAAGGATCGTTATATCAATGTTGGCCCGCTAAAACCGGAGAATGAGCAGCTCATCGACATTAGCGGTAAACATATGAAAATTGTGCATGACGGACCTACTTATGCTGAACCTCATGATTGTATTATTGTTCGGGCTGATGTAGTTAATCCTGCTTCTATCTGGACCAAGGACGATCCTATGTGGGCTGATGTCAGCGCGCAGGCCGTGAAAGATGGTATCAAGCTGACAGAAGATTCCAAGATCATCCGTGACGGCAAAAAAGTACGTGTTTACATGACCTCGGTTGCACCTAACTTCAGTATGGAGAAATTCACGGTGAAACAGGGTGATGAGGTGACCATTATTGTTAGTAACAATGATGCTATTGATGATCTGACACATGGCTTTACCATGGCTAATTATGGTCTTGCTATGGAAATTGGGCCACAGGCAACATCGTCGATCACCTTTACGGCTGATCGTGCTGGTGTGCACTGGTTCTACTGTCAGTGGTTCTGTCACGCTCTGCACATGGAAATGCGTGGTCGTATGTTTGTTGAACCTGCTTAGTCGTTAATTTGAAGTTTAAGCAGTCATTAATCAATCCGTCAGTCAGCTCTGGTATAACCTGTAAGCTGGCTGGCGGATTGTTATTTTGTTTAGTATTTTCATCATTTTTAGTCCAGGCTGAAGAATGGCATGTGGCACCCGGTAAAGGTGTGTTGCAGTCAGCGATTGATTCAGCCAATGCCGGAGATACATTAATTCTGGCTTCGGGAACCTACACGGGTTCAATAAATATAAATCGTCGCCTCAGTTTGCTGGGAGACGAATCAAGCATCATTGATGGCGAAGGCTTGGCACATGTGATTACTGTGTCAGCACCTGAGGTGTTAATAAAAGGTCTAACTATCCGAAATTCGGGAACTAATCTAGTTGCCGAAGATAGCGGTATTTTTATCACCGATGAAGCTGACCGGACACGTATTGAAAACAATCGTCTGGAAAATAATCAGATCGGTATCTATTTAAAAGGGCCAGAATTGGTCATTGTTAGCGACAACGTAATTGTAGGCAGTCAGCATCATCGGGTTAATGACCGTGGCAATGGTGTGTATTTATGGAATACACCTGGGTCAATTGTTGAAAACAATGATATTCGATATGGGCGCGACGGTATTTTTGTCAACACCAGTCGTAATAATGTTTTTCGTGGTAACCGATTGCGTGACCTACGTTTTGCTATCCATTATATGTACGCCAATGATAGTGAAGTCAGTGATAATATTTCGATCAATAATCATGTCGGTTTTGCGTTGATGTTTTCTAATAATATTGTAGTGACAGGCAATCAATCAATCGGTGATCGTGAACGCGGATTGTTTTTTAATTTTACCAATAACTCGGTCATCGACGGCAATCGTGTTAGCGGTGGCGCCGAGAAGTGTGTTTTTATATATAACGCTAACTTTAATCAGATTACCAATAATTCATTTGAAGAATGTCTGATCGGTATTCATTTCACTGCAGGTTCTGAGAAAAATGAAATTTATTCCAATGCCTTTATTAATAACCGTACTCAGGTGAAATATGTAGGTACACGTTATATTGAATGGTCTAAAAATGGACTTGGTAACTACTGGAGTGATAATACCGCTTTTGATATTGATAACAATGGTATTGCTGACCAGATTTATAAACCTAACGATCTAGTTGATCAGATTGTCTGGCGGCATCCATTAGCCAAGTTGTTACTAAATAGTCCTGCTGTGCAAATACTTAAATGGGCACAGTCTGAATTTCCCGGTATTCATCCCGGTGGTGTCACAGATGTCGCGCCATTGATGTTGCCACCAAAAGTTAATCCAGTTGTAGATAGAGATTATGTAAATGGTTGAGTTGGATACAGTTAGTGGTAATGTTATTTCATTACAGTCCGTCAGCAAACAGTACGGTAAGGAAACTGTGGTGCGTAATGTTGATTTGAATGTGCAGGCCGGTGAATGTGTTGTTCTAGTTGGTCATAACGGCGCCGGCAAAACTACACTGATGAAATTAATGCTGGGACTAACCCGACCAACGTCGGGTCTTGTTGAAGTGCTGGGCGGCAATCCTGCATTCAATGCAGCTGTGGCAAAGCATAAAACGCTGGGTTATCTTCCTGAAAGTGTTGCTTTTTACGAAGCCATGACAGGTCGTGAGGTACTGAGATTTTATGCCCGCCTTAAAGGTGTTGCTAATCATGACTGTGAAAAGTTACTGGCGTTAGTTGGTTTGGGTGATGCTTCCAGACGACGTGTGGGTACTTACTCAAAAGGTATGCGACAACGACTGGGGCTGGCTCAGGCAATGCTAGGTGACCCGCAATTATTGTTTCTTGATGAACCAACCACCGGCCTTGATCCACTATTACGTCATCATTTTTATGAACTAATCGATGGTTTGCATAAAGATGGTGCAACTTCAATTATCTCCTCTCATGCATTGAATGAAGTTGAAGCCAGAGCAGATCGTTTTATTATCATGAAATCCGGTGTGGTTGTTGCTAGTGGTACGCTGGATGATCTCTATCAGCAGGCGGCACTACCTGTGCGTTTAAAGATTTCTGTAATGCCAGGTGAGGCCGGTAGTGTGGCTGAACGCCTGGGCTCTGGTGTGAGTATTGGCAAAGTAAACAATCAAAGTTTGAACCTGAGCTGTATTAATGAAGAAAAAATGCCCTTGATTCGACGTATTACTGAGCTGGGTGATGTGGTCTGTGATCTGCAGATTTCACCACCACGATTAGATGAAGTTTATAGTCACTTCATGAGTCAGGGTGCATCATCATGAATATGTTATGGAACCTCGCAATGAAGGAACTTCGTGATGGTTTGCGTAATCGCTGGATTGCTGCAGCGATTATTGTTCTCGGTACACTAGCGCTGGTATTGTCTATGCTGGGCTCAGCACCTACAGGCTCGATTCGTGCTAGTGCGCTTGATATTACTGTCATTAGTTTGGCCAGTTTAAGTGTCTATTTAATTCCATTAATTGCCCTGATGTTATCTTTCGATGCATTGGTAGGCGAATTTGAACGTGGCACAATGATGCTGTTGTTAACGTATCCGGTGACGAGATGGCAGGTGATAATGGGTAAGTTCCTGGGTCATGTGTCGATTTTGTTTATTGCAATTTTTGCTGGATATGGCGGTGCTATTCTTATTATGATTTTATTGAATGAAGGTATCACCGAGGGTTGGCAGGCCTATGGGGTAATGATGGCGAGTTCATTGGTATTGGGCGCCATATTTATTGCCTTAGGTTATCTGGTGAGTGTATCAGTTAAAGAAAGAGCAACAGCAGCAGGTGCAGCCATTGGCTTGTGGTTGGTTTTTGTAGTCTTGTACGATTTAATGTTGTTTGGTGCCTTGTTGCTAGATCAAAGCCAGGTTATAGGTCAGGAATTATTTTCTGCATTAATGTTAGCTAGTCCTACTGATGCCTATCGTATTCTTAACTTAAGTTTGTTTGAAGGCGTTAGTCAGGCTGCGGGTATTGCGGGTGTTGCTAGTGGGGCAGGTTTGAGTAACGTATTATTGGTTGTTGTCATGCTGTTATGGGTCATTGTGCCGTTAGCGTCAACACTGCTGTTATTCCAGCGTCGAGAACTTTAGTTTTTATACAAACGTAAGAATCATGAATAAATTAAGTATCTACATGCTGGCGTTTTTATTAATCGCTTGTGAAAAAAGCAGTGTTTTACAAATGCCGCCTGCACAGACATTGACGCGTGAGGCCAGTGGCTATTATTGTCTGATGACAGTCGTTAATCACAGCGGCCCTAAGGCGCAGATTATTCTTAGTGACCAAGCACAGGCGCTCTGGTTTACTTCAGTACGTGATGCAGTTGCTTTCACATTATCGCCGGAAGAACCAAAAAATATTGCAGCTATTTATGTCAATGATATGACTGATGCTGACTGGAATAACCCCGGTGTAGATAATTGGATTGATGCTAACAAAGCCTGGTATGTGATCGGTAGTAAACAGTCAGGGGGTATGGGTGCACCTGAAGCTGTACCTTTTTCGACAAAAGAAAAAGCGGAACTGTTTGTGCAACAGCTAGGCGGCTCAGTTTACGCTTTTTCTGAAATTCCGCACGAATACATTCTGGCTGATTATTAGAAAATCGAAGATAAAATGAGCTGAATAAGGAATATGATTGCTTACCTTAGTGAATTATTTAAAATTCACTAAGGTGCCTATATTGAACTGATATAAAGATTATCTTGTCTGTCGAACTTAAACTTTATGTGGTTTAGGTCGGTTTGTCCTTACTTTTTTCTTGGCACTCTTTTTTATGCTGAGCTTGGATTTAGATTTAGTTTTGTCTTTAGGTTTGCCTTTGCCTGCACCACGTTTGTCTGAATCAGTACGTTTTTCAAAATCACCACGTGTATCTGATTTCTTGGTGCTTTTATCTTTTTCAAAAAGAGATATTTTTAGCTGCTGACCAGATACCCAGACATTCTTTAATTCATTTAGCATTTCTTTAGGCATGTCTTTGGGTAAATCGACCAGACTGTATTCATCATGAATATTGATACGGCCTATGAATTTACTTTCTATGTTTGCTTCATTAGCAATGGCGCCTACAATGTTGCCCGGCATTACATCGTGGTTATGACCCACTTCAATACGATAACGATCCATACCTTCTTCTAACGGCGCATCTTTTCTTGCAGCACGATCACGTGGTTCTTTTCGTGACTCTCTGGATGATTCTTTTCTGCCAGAAGATTTTTCATTTTTGTCCCATGATTCCTTGGCGCTTTTATGTAATTTGTTCTGAAGTAACAGAGGTGTATCACCCTGCAATAATTGCGCTAGTGCTGCAGCAATTTCTATAGCGGGAACGTTATACTCTTGCTGATATTCTTCGATCATTTGGGGAAATAGACCAAAATCCTCTGTAGAAAGAGCATCAGTTATACGTTGTTTGAATTTTTCAATGCGTTTGTCGTTGATCTTTTCTGTAGAAGGTAATTCCATTAGAGAAATTTTCTGATTAGTGGCGCGCTCAATTGCCTGTAACATGCGTTTTTCACGAGGAGCGACAAACAGGATGGCATCACCTTTACGACCCGCACGACCGGTTCGGCCAATACGGTGAACGTAAGATTCTGTATCGTGGGGAACGTCATAATTCACCACATGGCTGATACGGGGTACATCAAGCCCGCGAGCAGCGACATCGGTCGCAACCAGAATATCTAACTTGCCATTCTTTAAATTTTCAATACTGCGTTCACGTAGTTTTTGTACCACATCACCATTGATGGCTTCGGCGGCATAACCACGTGCTTCGAGTTTTTCGGCTAGTTCAACTGTAGAGTTCTTGGTGCGCACAAAAATAATCATGGCATCAAAATCTTCAGCTTCGAGAATACGGGTTAAAGCATCCAGTTTGTGTACACCGCTGACCGGCCAGAAGCGCTGACGAATAGTATCAACTGTTGTGGTTTTGGTTTTGATCGTTATCTGTTCAGGATTCTTCAGGTATTTAGTGGCAATGCGACGAATCTGTATGGGCATCGTTGCCGAGAACAGTGCGATCTGTCTTTTTGCCGGTGTTTGTTCAAGAATCCATTCGACGTCATCGATAAAGCCCATGCGCAGCATTTCATCTGCCTCATCCAGTACCAGCGCACTGAGTTTGCCCAGTTTTAAGGTGCCACGACGCATATGGTCCATAACACGTCCAGGTGTTCCAACAACCACATGTACGCCACGCTCCAGTGAGCGGATTTGTCCACGGTAGTCCTGACCGCCATAAATTGGTAATACATGGAAGCCTTTGATGTGCTTGGCATAGGTCTGAAAGGCCTCAGCAACTTGAATAGCTAGTTCACGAGTTGGCGCTAACACCATGATTTGTGGATCTTTTTGTGTTAGATCAAGATTGGATAACAGAGGTAATGCAAATGCAGCAGTTTTGCCGGTACCGGTCTGCGCCTGACCAATTATGTCCTTGCCATCCAGTAACAGTGGAATTGTTTCAGCTTGAATGGGTGAGGGTGTCTCATAACCAATTTCATCTAGTGCCTTTAGTATGGGCTTGCTCAGAGCTAATTGATTAAAAGCGGTGACCGTATCGGTAGTCATATATTCAGAACCTGTGAGATGTAAAGCAAGGGGTTAGCCAGAACGTTCTGCTTGTCTATGCTTGTTGAAAAGTCGAGACAAAGTCAGACGGGACGCGTATTCTAACGGTTTATAAGGGTTTTTGCATGTTTTATTTACAGCCATATTCAGATCGATGACGATGCTGAGATTAATTAGAAATCTCTTCGAGATTTTATTATCATTAAACTGTTTATTTACAGCATAATTTTATGTTTATACACAGGATGTGATCTGATGCGAAAAGTTGTTGTATTGCTATTGTTGTTGATTAATCCCATATCACTGATAGCGGATAATCTGACGTCTTTTACCACTGACGGCTGTAGTGTGTTTCCTGATGGCACCGTTAAACAACAGTCCCTCTGGCTGGATTGTTGTATCCGGCACGATTTAGCTTACTGGGTAGGTGGCAGTTACCAGGAGCGCCAGCAGGCAGATCTGGCATTAGAAAACTGTGTTGCTCAAGTTGGCGAACCTGAAATTGCCCGGATTATGCTAGCTGGTGTTCGCGCAGGAGGATCACCATATTTTCCGACTTCATATCGATGGGGTTATGGCTGGCCTTATCCCCGCGGTTATCAGCAGTTAAGTGAACAAGAATTGACTGATATCAGCAATAAAATAAGGATATTTATAAAAATGGTTGCTAGTATCTCAGACGAAATTAATGCAAAAAAATTGACCAATAAAGGCTCGGAGTAGAAATGTATAAGGATAATTCAGCAGTTATATTGTCGATAATAATACTTATAACTGGTTGCGCCTCAAAGAATGAACAACCAGGCTCGACTTTATCTACACAACGGCCGGTCGAAGATGTTATCCCGATTACCATGGCTAACATGCGTGGCCATGAAGCCCTTTATGAAGAGGGCTGGTTTGTTATTACTTCCAGTGAAGATGCGCTGGCTTATGCAAAAGAAAAATCAGTCATTTCATCACGTGAAGCAGTATCTCTCGCGGCAAGCTCAATAGCTGAAAGAAATAAGGGCCTGGCAGAAGACCTGGCCAGAAACTGGACGCTATCGGCTGATCTAGGTAAAAAAACATTTCAGGCGGGTACGCGCATTACAAAAAAAATGTATGCAGCCTCTACCGAGCTTGCGGCAATTCAGGTTGATTATGGTAAAACAACTTTCAAAAAAAGCTGGTCTCGTTTAATTAAGGGCAATCTGTATTTAGGTCAGCGTACCCAATCAACGCGTGAAATATTAATCAATCAACCGGGTGACTACTTTAGTAATCTGAAAAATGATTTTTCAAATATATATGAGATCACTGCAAAAATTCAGGATGACTATTCACTCCATATAGGTTCCACCTGGGGTAATGCATTTAGTGATGCAGCTAATGCATTTAATGATGAGTACGAAAAATCGGGACAATCATCGAATGCACTGAGTGGATTGTTTCATGTCATAACAGGTTATGCCAAAGGTCTTTATCAAGGTTTATTCAAGCCGAGTGCAACGACGGTAGTGGATGCTGTCTCAGTCGGCGCCAAAGGTACTGCACAAATTGTATTTTTACCTACGGCTACGGCCATTAGTGTCAGCGGTCGCACCATTGAGGCTGTTGGTACTACCGTGTTTTACACGGGTAAGTTAGGCGTTGAAATTATTTCACCCACAGTTGAAGCAGGACTATTGAGTGGCATGGCCATTCTATCTTTAGGAACGGCACCGCTTACTTATGTCACAGGTGCCAGTATCGGTGCGGTTAATCAGGTCGCCTTTACCGCTGCGGCTCCTGTAGTTGCTGCAGGTAGCGATGTGGCATTAACCGCTGCCGATACAGGTAAGTATGTTGCTTTTGTCAGTTATGATGCGGTGGTTGGAACCAGTAAAGTGGTTATTAATCAAGCTAGTGCTGCCGTAGTTTTAGGCTATAACGCGCTCACCGCTTTGCCTGCTCATGCGTTCATGGGGATTGCAGATAGCGCTGTCTTTCTGGCGTACGATGGTCCACGTCT
Source organism: Gammaproteobacteria bacterium (assembly GCA_029881035.1). Taxonomy (GTDB): domain Bacteria; phylum Pseudomonadota; class Gammaproteobacteria; order SZUA-229; family SZUA-229; genus LH-M37. The sequence continues at coordinate 21,919 of JAOUNI010000045.1, forward strand.
GGTTGTTGCTTATGCAAAAGGTGAGATAAAAAATAATGATGACGAGTCTGTCAGAATTGATAGCTTGCCGGTGGGTAGTGTTGTCGATCTCATTACGCTCGAACAGGAAGGCATAGATGTAAAAGTGCTCTCTGATGATCCTGCCGTTATTAAAAAAGTTATGGAGCAATTGCCGGGTGATTTACGTGAATAATAAGATGATATCTCATGCGCTGGTGTTTACCCTGTTTGCTGTCGTACTAACGAGTTGCAGTACCACTAGCCCTGAAGAAGACCCGCTGAAATATACCCGAAAATTAACACGAGAAGGACATGCTTCTCTATATAATAATGGCGCTTTTCAGGTTCCATACACAGAAATTAAATTGATTCCTGCGGGTGAGTCTGCACAGGATATCGCTTTTGAAATGATGGGTATGCAGGCGCGCCAATCATTTCTCAAATCAGTAAAAAATGCGGCAGATGCAGTTTATATCGTTCCTGAAGGCAGCAAGCTCAGTCTTGAATATGCAAAATCTATCCGTAGTGGTGGAGAGCAGGTCGGTGACAGTGTGACCGACGTTACACGACCTGTTGGCATGCTTATTGTAGATCGTTCCTTAGATGTCGGTAAAGATATTACATTAAACGCCTGGGATCTCGGTAAAAAAACCGCAGATGAGATTGAATATTATGGTATTACGATTGAAAAAGGTGGTGTTAGTGGCGGTGGTCACATTGCTGACTATATGACCGATACGGGTACCCAACTCATTGGAGAATCGTGGGATATAGCAAAAAATATTTCAAAAAAATCTAACACGGGTGCTAAAAAAAGTTTGCTCTATGCCAGTGATGAATTTATTAAAGGTTATGTGGCTGTGCCAGAAAAAATGTCACAACGTGGTAGTGATATCGCTGAAGCTGCAGAGTTAAGTAATTTCACTGAAGGCATGGTCGATGCGAACACTACTCGTGAAGAATACAGCAAGGTTATGACTGACCTGGTGGTTGATGCAACAGGTAGTTATGTCGATGATGTAAAGGAGTCTTTTAATAAAGCAGGTGAAGCCTTTAGTGAAAGCGTAGGCGTGACCGGTTTTGGTCTGGCCATTTTAAAATCTTCCCGTTGGGTATTACAGGGTGTGTTATGGGATGGACTGGTCAAACCAGTAACTAAAATTGGTGCGGGTTCGGTGGGTTATATAGCTGTTAATCTGGCCGCGTTCCCAGCCATGGTCGTGGTTCAAGAAGGGATTGCGGTCACAAATCTGGCAATAGAAGTGACCTGGAACACGGTCGGTGCTACTTACGACCTGGTGGCGCCTAGTGCAAAAGCGGCAGTCGCTTCTATTTATAGCCTGTTCCAATTCACTGCAGGTAATGTAGTGG
>JAOUNI010000046.1 GCA_029881035.1 Gammaproteobacteria bacterium
TAGCTGTAAGTCCGATTGCTGCTATAACGATTGTCGCAATAAGAATAATGATTGATGTATTTCGAGATGCCTCGGTTTTTATTAATTTAGCAATAAATATATCTTCAGTTGCTTCGGGCATATTGTTGTTCCTTCATTTATGCGTATAACGTTAGAGGTAAGCAGCGGCATGAATATATTTCAGGAAACACATATATGGTTAGCCCGTCTGCTTGACTGATTTGTTAGGGGTTTATTAGTAATTTGCATAATGTACCATTTAAGCAAAGGCAATATATGTGCCATAGCTAAGAGCTAGTAGTGATATGACTATATAGGCTTTAGTTAATAATGGCCATGCTTTAAAACCTTCATAATGATTGGCTGCATTCCAGTTAGCAACTGCCATAACGATATTGAAAAGGTAAAACAAGACAGGTATGAAAAAAGAAAAAGACATTGCTAAATAGTAACTTTTTTGGTTAAGAGAAATAATGAAAGGAACATATATCTCAGGTTCTAGCAGGATGCTGAATAAAACTGACGGTAAAAACCAAAGCAGCCAGAATGTTTTAGCTAGTCCATATTTGCCACGAATTAGATTAACAGTAATTTCCATGTGAATTATTCCCCTAACGTTTGAGTTAACCGGGAGGCGCGTCTTTTGCGCCGATCCGGTTTAACGACTTGTTATATGATTTTTCTATTAATTGAAAATATTTCTCTTGCGCATCTTTTATTTCTTTTAATTCTCTTACAATTGGTGATGCGTCATATTGAATTTTCTTTATTTCTTCCATTTGATCTTCATTAATCGTTGTTGGTGAATTCAATTGAATTACAGAGAAAATAATTGATGCAACCATGGAGACTATTGAAACAAGAATAGCGAAGCTGGCAAAATATGTTGCCTTAGTTGAGGATTTTCTTGCTTCTGTTAATTCCACATACTCAATAAACTTAAAGTACGCCTCCATCGTCATGAAAAGTTTATTTTCACCTAGCGACCCCTGGCCTATAGGACTTGAAAACACATCTAGCAGCACACGCCTAAAATGTTGTCTTTTTTCTGTAGTTTCTAATTCGTACTGATGAGCGTCCTTAAAATACTTCGTTATTTCGTTTTCAGTTGCTCCAGTTTCCAATTTTTCCATGCCGTGTTCTAGCATTAATAAATAGAGGTCTTTTTTATTGAACATAGTTTAATTCTCTATTCATATAACGTTCGAAATAAGTGGCGGAGCGTAAGCGGAGTCCAAGCACGTGCCTTTTACGTGCGAACTTGATTGACTTGTTATGCATTATTTACGGAACCATAAAGTTAAATTCACTAGTAGTGTCTATAACAGTAAGCAGCGCATTCGGATCACCATTGGTTAACGTGACTATTTTCATTACTCCTCTTACATTTGTAGCGTAGAGTGTATCTAAACCAGAATAAAGCGGCACCGTAATTACTATATCAATTGGGTCGTGCACATGTGAGTTAATGCTATATCCAGATTGACCTGATGCCCCTAGAATTGACTGTGCCACCCAGTTAGTGTCAGTGGCATTTCTTTCATGGTATCCATCATGCGGCTGAAAATTATTATCTGGTGGGTTATGCTGACGTAGAATTAATGAGTCAGCGCCTATATTACCAATTACCTCACCAGTGCTTTGGTTATTATCGGTATCAATGTAAAAAGCCATGAATGTGTTATTAGATGAAGGAGTTTCATCGTAAACACTATACGATAAAGCAAGTGAATTACCTGACGTGTGAGTTATTCGAGATAAAATAATACGGTCAATATCTACAGGATTACCTTGCATATCATCGATATGGATTAGCGTAGTGTCAGATGCCGACACTCCATTTAAAACAAAAATGTCTGAAGTCGCGAATTCGTTGTTAACGCAATCAACGGTTAATATCGGTGTGTTGCAATTAATTGAAACACTATCATCGCTCTCTCCGCAACCTGTACTAAGCATGGAGGCGATGCATGTAAAAATATATGCTCTAAATACTTTCATCCTTGTTCTCCCTTCTGTATTATTTTATGTGCATAACGGCCGAGCTGTGGGGTGAGCAGCGTTTTTTGCTGCGAGTCCCGCACGAGCGAATTGTTATGCATTTTACTAACCATTTGTGACTTGTTTCCATAAGAACCAAGGAAGCACGCTTATAATTGATGCAAACCAGATTGATAGCAATATAGCTCCATTCCATGATATGAATTGGTTGAATGCTCTTTTAATACCAGTATATTCCTCTATTTTTTCAGGTGACATTTTACCGTCTGGAGAGAACCAATAAACTGATATAAGTATCCCCCACGCTGAAAGTAAAAATATTGCCGAAATGCCGAATGGAATTTGATAAGGGACAACTATGTTTAATTTAGAATATGCAAATGCAGTAATAGCAATTACTAATAGTGCTAACACAACTATTAGCCAGAGATTCTTTTTGTTTCGACTAAATCTTCTCCCCATAGCCGAATAAATTGTTGGTGTCATTTCATGTCCTTTGATGCATAACGACCTAGCTAAGGGGCGCGGCGTTTTTTGCCGAGTCCCGTGCGCAGCACGAACTTGAGCGCTTTGTTATGAATTTACTCTGCAGTTTCATATTTGATACCGCCAGTGAATTTAGCAACTTTATTGTATAACCATGCTGCTAAACCTGTAAAAAGATAACCGAAGATAAAATAGAAAATTGGCATAGCTATCATCATAATAAGAAACGGCGTGGTATTTATTGGGTTTCCATTTGGGTCTGTTGATGGCATGAAGCTGAATAATATAGCCATTGGAACAACAAATAATAGTGAGCTAAGTGCAAACACAAGTGAGACTGTGAGTGCGGTTTTATGCGGTGCAAAATGCGTAATACTTTTAATCATTATTTTCTCCTTGTTTAATAATATTCATAACGTCCTAGCTAAGGGGCGCGGCGTTTTTTGCCGAGTCCCGCTTGAGTGCATTGTTAGATTTGTTTTTAACACTGCCTGCATTCATGTTGCGAACATTTCTCATAATATCTTCATTATCACCTTCATTGCTGATAACTCTACCAATTAAAATAAACCACTGTAAATAACCAGCAAATAAAATGCATAAAATAATTAAATTTGTTTCAATAAGTGGAGCCTCAATGTAATTTGATGTCAGGTTCGATATTAAAAAATAAAAGAACCAATATGCTGCCAATGAAGAAGGCATGCCAATTAAAATGATTAGGATAAGCGGGAGATAGGCTGCCTCACTTCCATAAATATACGTCACAATGTTTAACCATATGGCTAAGATTAGCCCAACGCTCCAATATGTTAATTTAGATATTTTAAATTTGCTTATCATCTTAAAGTGATTGGTAAAATTGATAACTATTAATTATTTTGTAATCTAACTTGCTGATAGGACGCCTAGCCAGGCGTCATATTTGTGTGTAATATGTTTCCTTTCAGGCGTCATATTGGGATATTTAAGGACAAAAGACGCCTTGTATAAGGAGGTGCTAATATGGAAGACCATGAAACAAAGTATGTTCCAAAATCCGTTCGTTTGATGGATCAGGTGCGTGAGGTGCTTCGATTTCATCACTATGCCTATAATACTGAAAAGTCCTATGTCAGTTGGATTTTGCAGTATATACGATTTCATAATAAGCGACACCCGAAAGATATGGGAAAGGATGAAATTGAATCGTTTTTAAGTTTTCTCGCCATTAAACGCAATGTCTCTGCATCCACACAGAATCAGGCTCTCAACGCAATTGCTTTTTTATACAAACAGGTACTGAATATTGATTTTGATCTGGATATTCGTGCATCTCGAGCACGTAAATCAGCAAGGTTGCCTGTTGTATTAAGCAGGGGTGAAGTTGCACAGGTCATTGAGCAGATAAGTGGTACCCCTAAGTTATTAACACAGTTGATGTATGGCAGTGGCATGCGCTCCCTGGAGGTTATTCGTTTAAGGATACAGGACATTGATTTTTCTCAAAAACAAATTATTGTACGTGCTGGCAAGGGAAATAAAGATCGTGCAACGTTCTTACCAATTAATCTTCATGATTCACTTAAAGTTCAAATTGAAAGAGTTGGAAAACTACATCTGACTGATTTGGACAACGGTTTTGGTGAAGTTTTTTTACCTGATGCGTTAGCAAGGAAATATAAAAATGCTGCAAAGTCGTTTGGATGGCAGTATTTGTTTCCATCAAATACCATTTCTAGAGACCCTCGTAGTGGCAAAACGATGAGGCATCATTATCACAAGACAGCATTACGAAAAGCTATTTCAAGTGCTGTTAGAGATTTAAAGATTGATAAGCGGGTAACTCCTCACGTTTTTCGTCACTCTTTTGCAACTCACATGCTCGAAGATGGCGCTAATATTAGAATGGTTCAAACCTTACTGGGTCACAGGGATGTAAAAACTACAGAAATTTACACTCATGTGATGAGTACACAGTTTGACACTATTCAGAGTCCACTAGATAATTTGACGCAATAATATTGATTACTAATGTCTGGGCTAACTGTTTATGTTTTTTATTTTTCTGACGATGGCAAGGTCGCCCGTATTCCTTATGCAAAATGGAATCGAATAAGTTCAGGTGATGAGGCCGTAGAAGAGTTTTCAAACTCATCGATTCATATAGCCTATGCATATATATTGCTTGAAAATAGAAAACCTGACTATTGTCCACGCATTGAAGGTGAAATTTGTTATTTTGATTGCTCTGGAAAAATTATTTTAAATCAGCCTTATTTCGATTTATTACAGGACATGGATGAGGCTTCTGGTGGTGTGATTAATTTACGACATCGAAAAAGAATAAAAGAGGTGCGTGAGAAAAATTACTGGGGATTAAACTCGCAGCAGATTCAGGCGGTGATTGATTGCATTTGGTAAAACAATAATTGCAGCGTAATCGGATGCGTGTACTTGCATTTTTCGACGGGCTCAGGATGAACGGGCAATTAGGACGAGCGGTAGCTTAAGATCTTTCCCTCTGCTCGAGATGACAGGCAGGGTATGCGTCAGAAAACACTCTCATCAATCCAAATTCTCAATCCCCAATTCAACCTCCACTTCCACCGGAATACCAAACACCCTCACATAAAACGCATACTCCGTATCCAATGCCCGCTGAATCGTCTCCGCTTTCCGGAACCCATGTTGCTCACCCTCAAACGGAACATAAGCCACCGGAATGCCCTTGTTTTTAAGCGCGGTAAACATCTTCTCAGCCTGCTCCTTCGGTACCACCTTGTCTTCGGTACCCTGAAAGAAAATCACCGGACAACTGAGCTGCTCGACGTGGTTGATGGGCGAGCGCTGCTCATAAATCGCCTTGCATTCCGGATAGGGCCCGACCAGCCGATCAAGATAACGCGATTCAAATTTGTGCGTGTCGGACACCAGCGTTTCCAGTTCGCCGATGCCGTAGTAGCTGGCGCCTGCGGCGAAGGTGTCGTGAAAGGTGAGGGCGCACAAAACCGTGTAACCACCCGCGCTGCCGCCCTTGATGATCAGGCGCTCGGGGTCGGCCAGGCCGCGCTCGACCAGGTGCAGGGCCGCGTCGCAGCAATCTTCTGCATCGCGCAGGCCCCACTGGCCATTGAGTCGTTCACGATAGGCGCGGCCAAAACCGGTGCTGCCGCTGTAGTTGACGTCGAGCAGGGCAAAGCCGCGCGAGGTCCAGTATTGCTTGCGCATGTCCAGTGAAGGATCGGCCATGGCGGTGGGGCCGCCGTGGCATAAAACAATCAGGGGCGGTTTTTCGCTGGCGGGCGCCTGAACGTCTTTGTTGGTGGGGGCGTAGTAGATGGCGTAAACCGCGTCCCCGTGGCGGCCGGTGAATTGCATGACCTGGCCGTAGGCATAATAACCGGCATCCAGCCGGGTTTCGCAGGCGCGGCGCAGGGTCTGTGGCTGGTTGGATTGAAAACAGATCACTTCCGCAAAGCGGGTCGGTGAGGCGGCGATAAAGCTGTAGTGGTCGCCCTCGGCCTGGATGGAAGCGAAGCTGTTCCACTCGGTCGGGATGGTCTGCAGGGCGCCGCTGCGGGTGTCGAGCAGGGCCAGCCCGGCAACGCCGTTGTCGATGGGCGCGCATAAGATGGTGTCGCGGCTGGCGAAAGCATAGCTGGACTGGGCGAAGACCCACTGCGGCAGGCCGAATTCGAGTTGTTCGTGGCTGACCGGCTGGATCGAGTCATGCTGGTAGCGGTACAGGTTCCACCAGCCGGTTAAATCGGAAACAAAATAGAGCTGATTATCGGGCGACCATTGTGGCTGGAACAGTGAGGCCTGAGCGGATTCGGGGTGCTGAATGGTTTTGATGTGGTGCAGCCGATGGCTGTCATCGATATCGGCCAGCCAGAGCGTGGTTTTGTCCCAGGGCATGTCGGGGTGGTTCCAGCACAGCCAGCTGAGCTGGTGGCCAGCAGGGCTGAGCGTCGGGCTGGCATAGAAATCGTGGCCGGCATGCAGGCTGATGACTGCGTGGGAATGTAGGTCAATCGAAATCAGTGAGTTTTCGGCTTCAGCATCGCCGGGAGGATGGCGTTGCTGCACGCAGATCAGGCGCTGGCGCGGTTCGTCGAGTAGCAGGTCGGCATAATAACAGTCGGCGGCCCGGGTCACGGCGACGGGCGACTGACCGGTGGCGCAGAAATAAATATTCTGGTCCCGATCGTTGACGAAGTAGAGGCCGTTGCTGGCGATGCAGTAGACGCCGCCACCATATTCATGGACCCGTGAGCGCGCGCTATAGGGTGTGGGGATCAGGTCATGATTTTTCCCGTTAGCATGTTTCACAATAACGCAGCGGCCCTGCTCGCCCGGGCGGCGTTCGAGCCAGTAGGTGTCAGAAGAGTGTAGCCGCAGCTCGTCGAGTGAAACGCTGGCTGTGGTTATCAGGCTGGCGTCGATTGGCGTTGGCCAGGTGCCGTAAGGCGATGTGATTGTGGTCGTCATAACTGATATTTTAATAGGGTTTGATATAGGTATGGTGACTGCATAGGTGAGCTGCTAGTATTCCACAAATGGATAGAGTAATAACTGGAATTAAAGATGTTAATTGAACTAGCGGGAATTCTGATATTTGTTGGGCTAGTGATGCTGGCGGTCGGCATCTTTATCGCAAAGCAATATACCTTGCGCGCCAAACTGCTCACTGCCTTCCTGATGATAGTGATGGTATCGATGGGTGTGCTCGTCCTGCTGGATGGGCAGATTATGCAGGAAACGCTAACTAGAAGCGCGCAGCAATCTTTAATATCAGCCAGTAGTCAGTATGCAAATCGGCTGGATGAATTTAATACCACTCATCTCGGTTCAATAGAATCGGAATCCAGCCTGCCAGCAATCATCGAGTATGCAGAAAAAAAGAACAAATACTCAGATAAAGATATACGTGAGTTTTTACTGGCATTGCAGGTGAAAAAAAACAGCCAGATTATTTCCTATGCAATATTGAGTACCACAGGTATTAACCTGGCTGATACGAATATAGGTAGAATCGGGCAGGATGAGAGCAAGAGTACCTATTTTTCAGAAGTTATAAAAAATAAAAAACCTTATCGATCATCAGTTGTTTTTGATAAAAATGATGATGCTTCAATCTATTTCAGCAGCCCAATTACTAATTCAGAAGGCGATTTATTAGGCGTACTACGCGCCAGGCATGATGCTAACGTATTAACGCAAATCATACTAAGTGCACGTGGGCTTGCAGGTCAGGGTTCGTTTGCCATTTTGATCGACGAAAACATGCTCAGGTTAGTACATGGTCGACGAAAAGATCTGCAATATACACTGGCGGCAGGAATGGATGATGCAAGGGTGAACGCATTACGCCATCAGGAAAGATTACCCGCAGAGATTTCAGTAAGCGATGTAGAGTCAACGACATGGCTGGAAGGAGTGCAAGCAGTCGCTGGCGGCGCTAATATTATTGAAACCAGTTTTTATGGAATGGGGATTGATCCATTCCTGGCCTCAGCAATTAAGTTAGAAACCGCACCCTGGTTATTAATTTTTGCCCAGCCTCAGGACGTGTTTTTACAGCCGATGGATGATCAGTTAAGTAGTTCTTTAATGCTGGCAGCTTCGGTAGCTGTCTTTGTTGTTCTTATCATGCTTGGAGCGACTCAGTTTTTGTTAGGGCCTATACGGCGATTAACAGAAGTGGTTGAGCAAATTGGTGAGGGTGATTTTAAAGTCATTGCTACTGTTGAGGCTGATGATGAAATAGGTGGTCTGGCCAAGGCTTTTAATAGCATGACGCTCAACATTAATGAGTTAGTTGTTAATCTTGAAAGTGAAGTTGAACAGCATAAATTAACTGCAGATAATTTGAGGAAGTTATCGCAAGCGATAGAGCATAGCCCTGTTTCGGTGATGATTACTGATCTGGAAGGTAGTATCGAATATGTGAACCCTGAATTCACACGGGTGACAGGTTATACGGCCGAAGAAATCATGGGGAAAAATCCGAGGTTTTTAAGTTCAGGCGTAACGCCATCACGACAATATGTGAGCATGTGGAATGCGATGCTGGAAGGCCGTTCATGGAGTGGTGAGATATATAATAAAAAGAAAAATGGTGAGTGTTATTGGGAGAGTATGACTATTTCCCCGGTGAAAAATGTTGCCGGTGTGAAAACACATTATCTGGCAGTTAAAGAAGATATTACGATACGTAAGGATTACGAAGACAGGCTGTTATATCAGGCAAGTTACGATAAGTTGACAGATTTACCAAATCGTTCATTAGCCTATGATCGACTGCAACAAAATATAGCAAATGCTACTCGCGCAAAAAAACATCTGGCGCTGTTGTATCTTGATTTTGATCACTTCAAAAATATAAATGATACTCTGGGTCATGCGGCAGGCGATGTATTTCTGATAAAAATGGCAAAGCGGCTCAAAGAGAGTGTGCGTGATGTGGATACAGTTGCGCGTTTAGGCGGTGATGAGTTTCTGATTTTGCTTACAGAGGTAGGTGACGGTGGCAATGAGAGTGAGCTTGAATATGAGCGATATATCACGCAGAAAACTAAAGAGATACTCGAACGTGTTTCTCAGCCCTGTACTGTTGATAATATGGAATTCTCGGTTACGGTGAGTATAGGCGTGTCGCTATTTCCTAGAGATGGCGATGATCCACATATTTTATTACGCAATGCAGATACAGCTATGTATCGGAGCAAGACTAAAGGCAGGAACTCCTTCGAGATGTTTTCACCAGAAATGAGTGATACGGTAATCAAGCGTGTGGAGATTGAAAACCGGTTACGTTATGCATTAGAAAATAAAGAATTCAGTTTAAAATACCAGCCATTGATGGAAGCGCATTCAAAAAAGGTAGTGGGTGCAGAAGCGCTGATACGATGGGAAGATGGTGAGCTAGGTAGTGTGTCGCCAGATATCTTTATTCCATTAGCAGAGGAGAGTGGTCTTATTGTCGGTATTGGCGAGTGGGTGCTGGATACTGCTTGTCGTGATATTAAACAGTTGCAAGAAGAAGGATATGGCACGGAATTTTATTTCGCAATAAACCTCTCCAGTCGTCAGATCAGGGATAAAGATTTTTCTGATCTACTCGCCAGTATGTTGCTTAAGCATGAAATATCCGGCAGTTGCCTGGAGCTGGAAATTACCGAGCGCTTGTTGATGAAAGATGTGCCTGAAGTGGTGTCGACGCTGAACAGCTTTAAGGAAATGAATATAAGATTATCGATCGATGATTTTGGTACGGGTTATTCATCACTGAGTTATCTAAAACGTTTTCCTTTTGATGTATTGAAAATTGACCAGTCATTTGTCCGTGATATTGGCAAAGATCCAGATGACACGGCATTGTGCGAAGCTATTATTGCGATGGCGCACAGTTTGGGTCTGAGTTTGATTGCTGAAGGCGTCGAGACCAAAGAGCAATTTGAGTTCTTGCGTGTACGTGGTACAGAAACAGTGCAGGGATATTATATGGGTAAGCCCACAGGTTTTTCAGAATTTAGAAACCTGCTAGGTTGTACGCTTGATCACTGTTAAAGCAATTCTTCCGTGTAGGCGAACTGCCTGATATCTTTGATGCGTTGAGGATAAAGAATACCATCAAGATGGTCACATTCATGTTGAACAACACGAGCATGAAAATCAGAAGCTTCTACTTCAAATTGATTGCCCAGAGCATCAAAGCCTGAATACCTGATGTGCCGGTAACGTGGCACTAGCCCGCGTAATCCTGGTAAACTCAGGCAGCCTTCCCAGGCTTCGTCCTTGACTTCATCCAGAGGCGTAATGATGGGATTAATTAAAATAGTTTCGGGAATTTCTGGTGCATCCGGATAACGTGGATTTTTAGTAACGCCAAAAATAACTAGTCGCAGGCTAATGCCAATTTGGGGTGCTGCAAGACCGGCACCATCTTCGGCTTGCATCGTATCGCGCATATCCTGAATTAACCCATTCAACTCTATGGTATTAAAATCGGCTATTTCGACTGCACGTTGTAGTAATAAGGGATTTCCCATACGTAATACAGGTTTAATTGCCATGTCGCCTCCGAATTTATAATCATGTTAAAATCAGGTAATACAATATTATGCGATTATAAAATCATTACGGGTGTGCACATGAAAAAATTAACCGAAGCTCAACGTTTATCTGCAACTCGTAAAATCATGGCCGCGGTCGATGAATGGGGTTTGACCGGCGACCAGATTATAGCGGTGATGGCTCTGCCCGAAGATCAGCGCACACGCCATTTACAAAAATTTCGTGATGACACGCCATTTCCTGATGTTGAGCAAATTAACATTCGAATGGCTTCATTGTTGGGTATAGTTGATGCGTTGCGAACTTCTTATCCGAGGAATTTGAAAATGGGTGCACGCTGGATGAATATGCCACATCGTCGTTTTCAAAAACGTACGCCAGTGAGGACTATGCTGGAAGATGGTGGTGAAGGTGTAATAGCTGTACTTTCTGAACTGGATTGTGCCTATGCCTGGGAATTAAGCGGTTCAACACGCAGTTAGTGCCGAATGCTTGATACCGTCCGTGGTATCGTGTGGATTGCTAAGATTTAATTTTTATATTGCCAAAGGGACTGTCTACATGGATGTTAACGACTATGGCGTCTTCAAGTGGGATTTCATTAGCCTCGATGTGTGGTAATAACTGCTCTGCAATTTGCTGAATAGTTAGCATGCCATGACGATTAGGATCTGACTCTTCCAGTATGTCAATTTCTGTTTTCAGATAATGAATGAATTCATGAAATGAATCGCACTGCTGGTTAAGCTTTAGGGCTTTAAATTCGGGAGAAAATTTCAGATGTAACTCGCGTTCACCAGTTTCAGTATCGATAACACTTATATTGAGTGGGCCTTCAATTAACATACCTATCCTGCCTAATTTCTGTGTGATTTTATAAGGTCGTAAGCCTTATGGATTTCCTGTGTTTTTTCGGTGGCAACTTTCACCATTTCTTCCGGTAAACCTTTCGCTACCAGTTTATCAGGATGATGCTGACTCATTAAGCGTCGGTAGGCCTTTTTAATTTCAGCGTCAGAATCCGATGGCTTGATACCAAGGATAGCATAAGCATCATCCAGCGAAAATGTTTTGTGTTGTGTGTGTGCAGAACCAGTAGCAAATCTGAATAGTTGATCAATCTGGGTATGAGCAAAGCCTAATTGCTGGCCAATGTGATAAATCAGCTGTTTTTCCTTAGGGTGAAGTTGTCCGTCGGACATGGCAATGGCGATCTGGATTTCGAGAAACATCTGGATCAAATTACGACGACGGTGACATTCTTTTTTAAATTGAAGAAGAATGGCATCGATAGGGAATTCAGGATTTTTTCCTTCTTCAAAAAGTTTTTTTGCAGCAGCAAGTTGCTCATTATTGAGCTGCATCTGAGTCATAATATGACGAGCAGAAGCGATTTCATCATGTGTAACTTTGCCGTCAGCTTTGGCAATATGGCCCATAACAGAAAAAGTAGCTGAGAAAAAGGCGGCCTGAACTCGTTCCTGTGTGCCAGATTCGAATTGGTCAGAGAGGCCGAGGCCGCGATCAAAGTTGCCGCCTAGTGCGATGCCCAGCATTGCACCAAGGGGACCGCCAAGCATATAGCCCAATGTGCCACCAAGTAGCGTACCCCACCAGGCCATTAGTATACGTACCTATAGTAGTTTGATTTTTTTTGAGTCATTATTTTTAACCTTTGAGAACAATATGGTTATTATACCGGAATATAAATGCGGGTTATTGAAAGCCGTTATCTGGATTCAGGTTTTCGAGCCTGCTTATTATTGTTTTTAATCGATCAAGTAAAATATGTGTCTGGTCGACTTCGAGTAGTTGCTGTTTTTCATTGTTGGCCACGGGCAATAACTCGCACAGTTTGTATGCGATTTCAGTCGGGGATGTACAATCAATTTCGGGGTACTTGCCAGAGACAAAAGGATGTTTATGCAAATGCTGCATCAGGCTTACCAAATCTTCATCAATAATATCTGTTTTCTGAGCAGTCAGGTTGTCAATGTAATCAATCTCAGCAGAGATTAAATTGTCTTTCTGAATATGAGTTTTGTTGATCTGTACGCGCTGACGACCTTGAATGGTAATTCCAAGTAAATGGTTATCCAGAGTATTCCAGTCGATAATTTCAACGTAGGTGCCAATAGAAAATATTTCTGGCGTATCATTGACTTCTTTACCGTCACGAATTAGCACGGTAACAAAGCCATGCTGATCTTTCATGCAAGCTTTGACTAAGTTCAAGTAACGTTGCTCAAAAATCTGTAGCTGTAAAATACCATTAACAAAAACAACGGTATTTAAAGGAAAAACAGGAATGTATTTCAATTACTTGCCTGATGTTCAAGAATCATGCGGCGGTAGTGCTGAGCTTCCTGAACATGACCGTGTTTTGACATATATTTAACAAGATGTTGACAGCTGTCGACTGTTTTTGCAGGGTCGGATTCCATCGATATTTTCAATGCGTCTACGCCAATGGCATCATCGGCTTCGAGTAACAGCCGGCCAAGTTCATAACAAACGTTAGCATCCATGGAATTTGTTTTTACAATTTCTTTGAAAAGGGGCAAGGCTTTTTTAGCATCAATATATTTATCAATGAGTAGCAGATATTCACGAGCTTCTGCATTAGATAGCAAAGCCTGGGCTGCCTGATTGCGAAGTAGTTTTAACCGACGTTTTTCTTCTACACCTTGTTTGTAGCGTTTAGTCCAGATGGTTTTATTTTTTAAAAACCAGATATTGTCCATTTGTTTTAGTAGTTCACTTAAATGTTTGCCAAAAAAGTAATTTGCAGCTGTTTCTTGTTTTGGTTCCGGTATGACAAAATCTTCATAACCCAGGGCGGTTAGTCGTTTCATCAGGTTGGGTAATTCAGAACTAATAATCACTTCACGATTGATAGCGCCCTCATAGCAGTTTTGTGCGTAATTGGGGTTATGGTCGACTTCCTTATCCATGATAGATGGCATTGCGGAATAGGGTAGATAAGGCGGAGTAGCAGATGTATAGGCTGAATTGTTGAGCTTAGGCCAGAAGTCTGTACTCAGGTAACGTTTTTTAATTTCAAAAATAGCGAGCGCTTCTGCAGCTCTGGCCGGTGTTGTGATCTCCAGCATTAATCTGTCTTTGTCGAAAGCTTCAAGACGAACAGCGGCAATAGTGCTGAGGTTGAAAAATGGCGCATACCAGGAAAAAAATAGCCTCAATGGAAGTGTTTCGGGGCGCCAGGACTGTGCATAGTACTGGGCGTAGCTATTCCAGATATTTCTAAGGTGAACCAGCTGTCTGGAAAAACTAAGGTACTTTGTTGAAAGGTGCCCAACCTGCCTGGCTAATAAAAGTTTAAATTGAAGCGGTGACATACAGGTCATGATGGGAAGACCGATTAACAGCGTATTAGTGAAACGTGAAGGAAAGCCATTGCTGGGTGTGCGTATGAGTTCGATACGAAAACGTGTGGTCAGTTTGATATTAGTGAATTCAGGTGACTGGTAAGTATTGCAGAGTTCACTAATGTGATTTGCCAATACTGGGAACAGGTTGTCATCGAGCGGCTTGCCGGTGGGTAATTCCAGACGTACTTTTAGCAGGGTTGTACTAATCCATGCGGTATATCCAGCGATGGCGAGTAGTCCCGCTGCAAGCAACCAGTTGTTGCTTTGCCAGGTCATAGGATTTTCAAAATAAATAAGTAAGCTCAGCCAGCTCAGGGACAGAAGAGTCACTACCGGAAACAGTAGTAAATAGCCGGCAGCAAAAAAAGCCAGCAGCCACAGAAAAGTGTAGTAGAGCTGCTTTGAAACATTGGCCAGTGAGGCCATGCGTCGCAACCAGAATTTTGATAAGAATGACATGCTGTTGTAATATTAATTCACATTATAATTGTGTATTTGTGATGAGGCAGACAGGATAAAAATGGAAGTATCCTGGTGCGCTGTGTTTATAAATTGTAGATTATAATCATGATTATCAAGGGTTTTTGGTTATTTTACAGGCAATCGTCTCGATTTTATATTAAGACGAAGGTGAATGGTTTTATTTGTGAATGATCAGAGGTCTATGTATCTATAAAATGAGTTATAATGAGCATATGAAAGAAACAATTTCCCACTACCCGTTGGCACGGAATGAAGTAACCGCTCTGTTGAAAGAGAACGGTATTACTCCTACTCGTCAGCGTCTTGAAATTGCCCAGTATCTTTTTCAGAAGCAGCAGCATCTATCCGCTGAGCGTATTTTGGAAAGCGTGAATGCCCTGGGGCATCATGTTTCGAGAGCCACTGTTTACAATACTATGGGCTTATTTACGAGCAAGGGTTTAGTCCGAGAAGTGCTGATTGATCGTGAGCGTGTCTTCTATGATTCCAACTGCCAGCCTCATCACCATATTTATAATCTGGATACCGGTGAATTGAATGATGTCGAAGGTTCATCTGATATTAATGTGATTAATATTTCGGGATTGCCGGAAGGGTGTCGTATTGTGGATACAGAGGTTGTTATCAAGGTGTCGCAGAAATAAATACTGAAAGTGCTTAATATATATTTAAAGCCTGTTTTTTACAGGCTTTTTTATGGTCGTTCAGTGGCTCAGACTTGAGTCCCATATTAACCAGATCGCAGAATAATCAAATCCTTTATAGTTTAAATCCTCAAAGATAATAGGAGTTAATCATGCCCAGAGAGGTTGATGTTGCCATTATTGGTGCAGGCAGTGCCGGTTTATTTGCGCTTTCACAGGTGCGTAGAAAAACAGACAATTATGTATTAATCGATGGTGGCGAGTTAGGTACAACCTGTGCGCGTGTCGGCTGTATGCCATCCAAGGTGCTGATACAGGTGGCAGATGATTTTTATCGGCGCAATATTTTTGAGCGCGAAGGTATTGAAGGTGCTGAGTCGATTAATGTCGATATTCCAGAAGCCATGGGCCACGTGCAGGATTTGAGAGATACCTTTGTCGATAGGACACTGGGCGCGACCGATAATCTGGATGACACACATTTGCTACAGGCTTATGCGCGTTTTGTTTCGGACGATACACTGGAAGTGGACGGTGAAATGATTCGAGCAAAGAAAATCATCATTGCAACCGGATCTTCGCCCGTTATTCCGGCCGCCTGGCAGCCCTGTGCAGAACATATTCTGACTACGGATGAAATTTTTGAGCTGGAAGACCTGCCGACCTCGATGGCGGTGGTGGGTATGGGCTCGATTGGACTTGAAATCGGCCAGGCATTGAGCCGGCTGGGGGTAGAAGTCACCGGTATTGATCAGCTGACAACGGTCGCTAAATTGGCCGATCCGGTCGTCAACGATCTCGCCATTGATGCTATCGGCAAAGAATTCCCATTGTGGCTGGGCGCTACAGCAGAACTGGAAAAACAGGATGCAGGCGTCAAAGTCAGCTGTGGTGATCAATCGATATTGGTCGAGAAAGTGCTGGCCAGCCTGGGCAGGAGACCTAATCTGGCCAGGCTGGGCCTGGAAAATACCTCGGTCAAACTGGATGCACAGGGTATTCCTGTTTACGACCCGCTCACCATGCAAATAGGCGATAGCGCCATTTTTATTGCCGGAGATGTCAATGCCGATCGCGCATTGCTGCATGAAGCCGGTCACGAAGGTCGGGTTGCAGGCTATAACGCGGTACATGAAAGCATCGCCGCCTTCAAACGCAAAACATTTCTGGGTATTACTTTTTGTGACCCCAACATTGCCACGGTGGGCGCGCAGCTGGATGAACTGGATGAAGCGGATATCGCCATCGGTGAAATTCAGTTTGCCCCGGTCGGTCGCGCCTTGATCATGGGCAAAAATCGCGGTGTCCTGCGCCTTTATGCCAATAAGGCCGACGGCAAGTTACTGGGTGCGGCCATGGCCTGTGTGAAGGCAGAGAACCTGGCGCATTTACTGGCCTGGTCAATTCAGCAGGGATTGAGCGTGCAGGACCTGTTGAAAATGCCTTTCTATCATCCGGTTATCGAGGAGGCGCTACAGGCAGCACTATATAATGCGCTGGGCAAGCTCGACATTAAAGAAGAAGTGGTTGAACTGGAAAAGCTCTAGTTTTTATCGGCCCAGCGGTATCAGGCTAAATTCAACAATGAGCTGATTATCAATCAGGCTTTTGGCCAGCATTTCAAGATTGTTTTTGACCTTGGTCTGTATGGTGAATTCATACTGAATGTAATGGCCGTCATCGACTAATTCATAGCTGGCGATACTGGTTTTAAAACTGTGGTTATGGACGATTTCAAACAGGTCTTTTTTCTCAATCGCTTCATTGCGTTTGCAGCGTACCAGAAGGCGACTGTATTTGTAGGTAGGTAGCTTTTTCTCAAGCCAGCCAAATCCGTTGAGCACCAGGATGGTGATAAGGGCAGCGGCAGTGGCCGCGGTAAAAAACCCCATGCCAACAACAATGCCGATAGCGGCTGACATCCAGATTGAAGTCGCGGTGGTCAGTCCGCGAATGGTCAGTTTTTCCTTGAGAATCACACCGGCACCGAGAAAACCAATGCCGGTCATAATGCCCTGTCCCATGCGTGTCGGATCAACACGAATCGTATCGATAGGTACACCGGCCAGTAATTCCCACTGAAAGACGGTGACCAGCATCAGCAGGGTGGATGAAATAGCAACCAGGGTATGTGTACGCAGGCCTGCGGGTCGTCCATGATAGCTGCGCTCAAAACCAATGGCGCCCCCCAGAATAACAGCCATGGTTAAGCGAATAAAAACAGCATAATAATCAATTGACACAAAAGTCTCCGAATAAAAAGGCAGTCACTGTCACAAAATACTATTAAAAAGTATAAACCAGA
Organism: Gammaproteobacteria bacterium; assembly: GCA_029881035.1. Taxonomy (GTDB): domain Bacteria; phylum Pseudomonadota; class Gammaproteobacteria; order SZUA-229; family SZUA-229; genus LH-M37. Next base: position 17,373 of record JAOUNI010000046.1, read on the forward strand.
TTTTGAATTTTATTGAACCGTAGAGACAAGAAAGACGATAAAGGCGATGAGCGCGATGGCCAATAGTAATATTGTGCCCCAGTGTTTTTCTTCAGCATTTTTGCTGCGTTCCATGGCGGGTTTAATACTGGGGAAAATGAACGCCAGGACGAGTAGTCCCATGATTACCGCTCCGATTTGCTGCCAAAGTTCCATAAACGTTCCTTAATCAAATTTATAATGTTTTTCGATGTCTTCGATGATGTTCCAGACACATTTCATACCTTTGGGAAAAGTCACCATGTCACCACGTTTAATAGTAATGGGCTCTTTACCTTCCGGTGTAATTATGGCTTCACCTTCAACAATGTAACAGGTTTCAGTCTTATCATATTGCCAGTCGAAGACGGAAACTTCTTTGCTCCAGACCGGCCAGTCATCGACATATAACACATCAAGTTTGATGGGTGTTAAGTGATGCTCAATGATAATATCATCCATAGTGTTACTCAGTTTTAAATTAAAGCGTCAATTATACGCAGTTAAGCGAATCTCATACAGTCCTATCATACGAGGTAGAAATGCTGCATCCAACCGGTACAGATATAAACATTATTACAGCCAATGTGCATAATTTCACAGAAAAAGTCATTAAAGCGTCTTTCCAGAAACCCGTGCTAGTGGACTTGTGGGCCGAATGGTGTTCTCCCTGCAGGGTGATTGCACCAATATTGCAGCAATTTGTCAGATCATATGAAGATGATATTTTGTTGGTGAAGGTTGAGGTGGATGAAGGCGATGGTGAGAACATGAAACTTGCTGGCCATTATCGTGTGAGAGGTTTCCCTACGGTCATATTATTTATCGACGGTGAAGAAAAAGCACGATTCAGTGGGGCCAGGCCGCTGCCATTTATCCGGCAGTTTATGGACGAAAATATTAACACCTGAACGGCAGGTGATGATTTGCAGCAGATTACGGTTTTATGATGGAATAACTGACATTAAGAATAGTGTAAAATACTTTTCTGTCGGGGAGCTGCAAACTGAATTCATCATCCAGTGATTTGCCCAGCAGAATTTTACCCATGGGTGAATCCATACTGATATAACCGAGCTTCGGATCAAGTTCATCAGGCCCAACGATGCGATAAATATTTTCAATATCGTTATCATCAATAAGATGTACCCAGGCACCAAAAAATATTTTGTTCTGATTGTCGGGTATGCGATCAACTACTTTTATCCCATCCAGGCGTTTTCTTAAATGACGAACTCGAGAGTCAATCTCACGTAATTCTTTTTTGCGATAAATGTATTCAGCATTTTCCGAGCGATCGCCTTCAGCCGCCGCCGCCGATAATGCTTTGGTCACTTCGGGCCGGCGTTTAAACCAGAGAAAATCCAGCTCCTCACTCAAACGCTTATAGCCTTCGGGGGTAATGTATTTTGAACCTGGTATCTGAGGTGGCCGATATCGCCCCATGTGATTAATCTCAATGTGTGGAGGTTGTGATTTTAGTATGAATGCATGGCTGCAGGGTGATAAATAGCCAGGTTATGGTATTGGCCTGACAGAAAGCTGCAGTTAGCAGCTTAAATAATTTTTTATATAGAGGGTACTTTATTGCAGTCATTTAAAAAATGCCAATAATAAAATATACGTAAATACGCTACGATTTGAAATGAGAATTATGACAGGTGTCGGCTCATCTCATATATCGCGATGGATGCAGCACAAATAACATTCATTGAGGAGTTCATGCCAAGCATGGGAATGTGTACACAATGATCTGAGACTGCGAGTAAATCATCACTAATGCCTTTGGCTTCATTGCCGAGAATCAGGCATAATTTTTCAGTGCGACTGAAATCAAAATCTCGAATATTGGTGCTGTCCGAAGTCAATTCAAGACTGATAATGGTGTATCCGTTTTTTTTGAGTTGTCTTATTTTTTGTTGTGGATCCTGTTCAAAACTGTAAGGCACGTTTCTTTCGCTGAAGCGTGATACTTTACTGAATTTTGAATCGAGCGTGGTGGATTGGCTGGCAAGGTACAAATATTCAATGCCGAGCGCGTCACAAAGTCTGAATAGAGAGCCAATATTTTTTGTTAAGGTGATATTGTCGGCAAGGATAGAAATGGGATGTTTGCGAGAGCCTGGAACGTAATCATCGAAGGTGAGCTTTTTGCGTATCATGGTAGCCTGAGATTAATTACCTACCCGGAGATTGATCACCACTACACCATTGTTTTCTTTAGTGTCGATAATCTGGTGGCCGTTAATACGGCACCATGCTGGAATATCACTGAGTGCACCGGGGTCGGTACAGGTCACTTCCAGAATGTCACCGGGTTGTAGTTCGTTGACTTTATTTTGCGTTTTGATGACAGGCATAGGGCACAAACTATTACGTGCATCAAGTTTATAATTAGACATACCATTCCTGTTTAATTTCTGACGCAGACATGGGTGGCACATTAAGCATGGTTTCTTCACCGTTAAGGCGAGTGAATTTTACGGTGACACTATCAGCTTCCCGACCCTGACTGAATCGTGCAGCAATACGTGCAGCCTGTTTGATGTCTTCATCGCAAAGTTCACCATCAACTAAGGTTAGCGGGCCATTGTGGCTTTTGATTTCAATGGTGGAAAACTGTTTGCGATAGCCATTGAGGAATTTATTTTCGCCATCTTCACGACTGACAATCAGTTTGTAATGAGGCGCTGGGCGGATATGCCGACCAACTTTGAGTAACATGATGTCATCCAGTTCGTATTCTTTTTTATTGCGTGCCTGCCAGAGGTCAATCAGTTTATTTGAGTAGTTTTTATCGGTGAGAAAACAGCAGCCACCGGCGGGCGAGGCATAGTCCTCAAAGCCAAAAGTTTTTGCCAGTGCCATCTGTGGTTTGCGATTGCGGCCATGAAAGGCGAGTAATTTTTCCCGATCGACCCAGCCTTCGCGTTCCGGCAGGGTGGGGGCAAGATTTTGTGCACATAGCGGGCGTAATAAAAGATCATCAGCACCGGATTCGCGTACCACCACGGGCAACAGATCCTTGCGCTGCGACATCGGCCGTTGGCCGATTACTTCGCCGGTGATGATGAAATCAAAACCTTTTTCCTGCATCCACTGCTTGGCTTTGCCGACCATGAATATTTTGCAGTCCAGGCAGGGATTCATATTGGCGCCATAACCGTGTTTCGGGTTGATCACGACGTCTTTATATTCGTCGATGATGTCCAGAATATGCAGTTTGATACCGAGCTGTTCAGCGCTCCATAAAGCATTGTTTCGCTTTGGTTTTTTTGAGTCTTTTTTCCGGATGGCGTGGGTGTGGCCTTCGACGCAGAAGCCAGTGTAGAAATTAATGCCTTCGACATGAATGCCCTGTTCCAGCATGAGTTTGGCCGCAAGCAGGGAATCGAGTCCACCAGAAATAAGGGCAACGGCTTTACGGGGAGTGCTCATAGATGAGATACAAATGACTGAAAAAAGGACGGTTATTCTAACAAGATGGCCGAGCAGGAAACAGTAAAGATTAAAAGGCTAATAAAATGGAGACAAATTTATTGAGCAAATGCGTGTCAGTCTCGTCCGAATGAGGTTCTTGAGGTATACTTGCGAGTCTCCAATAAAGTAGATTTATTAATGAGTTACGACGTATCGACATTTCAGGGCCTGATCTTCGCGGTTCAGGATTACTGGCAAAAGCAGGGCTGCGCCATATTGCAGCCACTGGATCTTGAAGTTGGCGCAGGCACTTTCCATCCTGCGACTTTTTTACGCGCAATTGGCCCCGAGCCCTGGCGTGCGGCCTATGTACAGCCATGTCGCCGCCCTACCGATGGCCGTTATGGCGAAAATCCCAATCGTCTGCAGCATTATTACCAGTTTCAGGTGGTGCTAAAACCCTCACCGGATGATATTCAGGAGCTGTATCTCGGTTCGCTGAAGGCGCTGGGTTTTGATCCGCTGGAACACGATATTCGTTTTGTCGAAGATAACTGGGAGTCACCGACACTGGGTGCCTGGGGCCTGGGCTGGGAAGTCTGGCTGAATGGCATGGAAGTTACGCAGTTTACCTACTTTCAGCAGGTCGGTGGCCTCGAATGCCGTCCGGTGACAGGTGAGATCACCTATGGTCTGGAGCGTCTGGCGATGTATCTGCAGGAAGTTGAAAGCGTGTTTGATCTGGTCTGGACGCGTGGCCCGCAAGGGGTGGTTACTTACGGCGATGTCTTTCATCAGAACGAAGTGGAAATGTCGACTTATAACTTTGAACAGGCCGATACCGATGCCATGTTCAAATGGTTTGATACCTGCGAAGCAGAGAGCGCTCGCTTGATCGAGCTGGGTTTACCATTGCCTGCTTATGAAATGGTGTTAAAAGCCTCGCATACCTTTAATTTGCTGGATGCGCGTCATGCCATTTCTGTGACCGAGCGTCAGCGTTTTATTTTGCGTGTTCGCACTTTGTCACGTGCGGTGGCGCAGGCCTATTATGACTCACGTGAGGCTTTAGGCTTCCCGATTTGTAAAAACTCAACAGGAGCTAAAGCATGAATCAAGACCTGTTGATTGAGCTGGGTACTGAAGAGTTACCACCCAAAGCATTAAAAATATTATCCGATGTTTTTACTCAGGGCATTGTTGATGGCCTGAGGCAGGCGGGTTTTGAAATAGATGCGGTTCAGCCTTATGCAACACCGCGCCGTTTAGCTGTATTGATCAAGGACGTGCCAGCTTCGCAGCCAGATCGCGATGTCGAACGCAAAGGTCCGAATCTTAAAGCCGCTTATGACGCAGAAGGTCGACCAACCAAAGCACTAGAAGGGTTTGCGCGTTCCTGTGGTGTTGCGGTGGAAGAACTTGTGCAGGAAGAAACTGATAAAGGTGCCTGGCTGGTGTTCAGGGCTAACGAAAAAGGCAGACCGTTATCAGCGTTGCTGCAGGAAATTATCGAACAGTCACTGGCGAAATTACCTATCCCGAAACGTATGCGTTGGGGTGATAGTAGTGCTGAGTTTGTGCGACCGGTGCATTGGCTGGTGTTGCTGCACGGTAAAGACATTGTTGATGCAGAAATTCTGGGTGTGAAAAGTTCACGTGAAACATTCGGACATCGTTTCCACGCTAATGGCACGCTGTCATTGCATGAAGCAGCCAGTTACGCAGAGCAATTACGTAATGATGCTTTTGTGCTGGCTGACATGGATGAACGTAAAAATGTGATTCGTCAGCAGGTAGAAAAAGCTGCTACTGATTTAGACGGGCAGGTGGTGGTTGATGAAGATCTGTTACAGGAAGTGGTCGGCCTGGTTGAATGGCCAGTCGCCGTGGTGGGTGAGTTTGATAAGGAGTTTCTGGATGTGCCCTCAGAAGCGCTGATAAAAACCATGCAGGATAACCAGAAATATTTTGCTGTACTGGATCATAACAAAAAGATAAAGCCATATTTTATTACCATTAGTAACATCGATAGTAAAACACCGGAAAAAGTAAAATCCGGAAACGAGCGTGTTATTCGTCCGCGCTTTTCAGACGCGGCTTTCTTCTGGAATCAGGACAGGAAACAGCCCCTGGATGCTTTC
>JAOUNI010000080.1 GCA_029881035.1 Gammaproteobacteria bacterium
GGAGGAGTCCGGCTATGCCGAAGACGCCGCTGCTAGCCGTTAGCCTGATGTTGATTTCAGGACTGGCACTGGCAGACGTTTCTTCCTCGCGCCAGGCCGAGCTGACACATCTGCTAAAACAGGACTGTGGTTCCTGCCATGGCATGACGCTCAAGGGCGGCCTTGGCCCTGCCCTGCTGCCCGCCCAGCTCGACGGTAAATCCACCGATTACCTGGTCATCACCATCCTCGAAGGCCACGCAAATACCGCCATGCCCGGCTGGAAAACCATGTTATCTGAAGACGATGCGCTATGGCTCGCCAACCAAATCAAACAGGGCATCGATAAATGATTCGCCACGCACTTATTTCACTGTTACTGATATTGATCACGCCAACATTCGCCCTGGCGACTGAGCTGCGCGGTACGGGTGACCTCGGTCTGGTCATCGAGCGCGCCAGCGGCAGCATTCAAATTATCGAAACCACTAATAATTCCAGCCTGGGCCGCGTCGAGGGACTGGGCGATCTATCGCACGCCTCGGCTGTCTATTCTCGCGATGAGCGCTACGCTTATATCTTCGGCCGTGATGGCGGCCTCACCAAGGTCGATATACTGACCCAAAAAATTGTCAAACGCATACTTCAGGCGGGTAACAGTATTGGCGGCGCTATTTCTCAGGATGGCAGCCTGGTCGCCGTGTCCAACTATGAACCGGGTGGCGTCAAAATATTCGATGCAAAAACACTGGAGCTGGTGGCTGATATTCCCGCGACTTACGGTGATAAAGAACAAACCTCAAAAGTCATTGGCCTGGTCGATGCACCCGGTCAAAAATTTGTTTTCAGCCTGTGGGATGCTGATGAGATCTGGGTGGCTGATATGTCACAGCCCGATAAACCACAGATCCAGAAATTTAAAGATATCGGACACAACCCCTACGATGCACTGATCTCCCCTGATGGCCGTTATTACATTGCCGGCCTGTTCGGTGAAGATGGCATGGCATTGCTCGACCTGTGGCACCTCGATGCCGGCGTAAAACGCATACTGGGTAACTACGGCAAGGGCGAGCAGAAACTGCCGGTTTACAAAATGCCTCATCTCGAAGGCTGGGCGATGGCAGGTACTCATGCTTTTGTGCCCGCCGTAGGCCGCCACGAAGTACTGGTTATCGATACCCAGACCTGGACCGAATCAGGTCGAATCAAAGTCCATGGTCAACCGATTTTTGTTATGGCACGTCCTGATGGTCGAAATGTCTGGGTTAACTTTGCCATACCCAACAACGATACCCTGCAGGTCATCGATACAGAATCATTAAAAATCATAAAAACACTACAACCCGGTAAGGGCGTTTTGCACATGGAGTTCGAGCCCCGCGGTGAAGAAGTCTGGGCGTCAGTTCGCGACGACGACCAACTGGTAGTGTATGACACGGATACTTTTGAAGAACAATTAAGGCTACCGGCGAATAAACCCAGCGGTATTTTTTCAACCACGCGCGCGCATAAAATAGGCCTGTAAGCAGAGATCACACTAGTGGAAGACTTAACTGAAAAACTACTCAATGACTTTCAACGAAACTTTCCGTTGAACCCGCTACCGTTCGAACAGATTGCGATAGCTCTGAACACCAGTACCGAAGTGGTTATCGAAAAACTGAAAGAGCTGCAGGCAAGAGGCGCAGTCAGCCGCGTCGGTCCTGTGTTCAGCCCGAACACGGTCGGTGTCAGCACGCTTGCCGCCATGGCTATTCCTGCAGATAAACTTGAACAGGTGGCGGCGCAGGTCAGCGCTTACGAGCAAGTGAACCACAATTACGAACGTGAGCATGCATTCAATTTATGGTTCGTGGCCACAGCGGATACTCAGGACACCCTACAGGACACATTGAGCAGCATCGAAAAGCAAACCGGCTACAAAGTATTATCGCTGCCTTTACTCAAGGAATATCACATTGATCTTGGGTTCCGTATGAACCTGAAAGATCACCATGATATTGATCAGGTTGACGCCGACACATCGATGACAGCAGCGGATGACTTAACTGCTGAAGCCCAACTGGCCAGTGCCGAAGATCTAATCGAAGTCATTCAAAGCGGCCTGCCACTCGTCGCAAGACCCTATCAGGAAATTGCCCAACGACTCGGCTGGTCTGAGCAGATGGTGATTGAAAAACTTAAAACCATGATTGAAGGTGGCATTATCAAACGCCTGGGCATCGTCGTGCGCCACCACGAACTCGGCTATCGCGCCAATGCCATGGTAGTGTGGGATGTGGCGAATGACCAGGTTGATCAACTCGGTCAACAACTGGGTATGCAGGACTGCGTCACTCTCTGCTACCAGCGCCCTCGCATGCTACCTGAGTGGCCTTATAACCTTTTCTGCATGGTACATGGCCGTGACCGTGAAGATGTACTCAAATGCATTGACACTATGGTTGAAGGCCTCGGCCTCGAAAACATACCGTACACCGTGCTGTTCAGTGGTCGCCGCTTCAAGCAGCGTGGCGCCATTTATCGTAAGATTAGTCAAGAACCCAAACACTGACGCGTTTTCAATGGATCAGCTGGACAAAAACATCATCAACACTCTGCAGCATGACTTCCCCATCTGCGAGCGCCCTTTCGCTCAGCTCGCAGAAACCTTAAACAGCACGGAAGATGAGTTGATCAGGCGCGTTCAATCCATGCTGGACAGTGGCCTGCTGACACGTTTTGGCCCGATGTATAACGCGGTGAACATGGGCGGCGCACTCAGCCTGTGCGCCATGAAGGTTCCTGAAGATCGCTTTGATGAAGTCACCGAACAGGTCAATGCCTTCCCCGAAGTTGCGCATAACTATCAGCGTGATCATGAAATGAACATGTGGTTTGTACTGGCGACCGAAACTCAGCAGGACCTGGAAAATACTCTGGATGCTATTGAAAACACCACCGGTATTTCTGTTTACAACATGCCCAAACAAAAAGAATTTTTTGTTGGCCTGCACTTCCAAGCCTGAAGCAATAACATCAGCATGAATCAGGCGATGAAACACCCCAATATTAATAAAGACGAGCCGTATGAAGATGAACTCGATCGCCGCATTGTGCTGGCCACACAATCCGGCCTACCGGTGGTAGCCGAGCCCTATCGTCAGATTGCCGAGCAGCTAGGCATTACTGCTCAGCTACTCATGGATCGACTCGAAGCGATGAAAAAAGATAATCGCATCCGGCGCATCGGTGTTGTCCCCAATCATTACAAACTGGGTTATACCGCCAATGGCATGTCTGTCTGGGACGTTGATGACACCATCATCGATGAAGTCGGTGAACAGCTTGGCAAGCTCGACATGGTCACACACTGTTACCAGCGTCCACGCTTCTTACCCGAGTGGTCATACAATTTATTTGCCATGGTGCATGGCCATGACCGGGAGGAAGTTTTAAACAAAGTTGCGCAGATCGCTGAACTATTAGGCAGCAAAGCACGTCAACACGACATCCTGTTCAGCACGCGCATACTCAAAAAGACCGGCCTGCGCCTTAAAGATAAAGCCGAGGAAAAATAAAATGTTTCGTATCTCGCAATACATGCAGGAACTGGTCAAGCCATCAGACAATCCACGTCGTCAGCACAAACCAACCGGGCCTGTTGTTATCTGGAATTTAATCCGGCGCTGCAACCTGACCTGTAAACATTGCTATGCCACTTCTGCCGACAAAAATTTTCCCGGTGAGCTGAGCACTGAACAGGTTAATGGCGTGATGGACAACCTCAAATCATTCGGCGTGCCCGTACTCATACTTTCAGGCGGCGAACCATTAATGCGTCCCGATATTTTTGAAATATCACACCGCGCTAAAGATATGGGTTTCTATGTTGGCCTGTCGACCAATGGCACCTTGATCTCCGAAGACAATATCCAGAACATCGTTGACGTCGGTTATAACTATGTCGGCATTAGTATCGACGGCATGCGTGAAACTCATGATAATTTTAGACGCAAGCAAGGTTCATTTGATGAAGCGATGAACGGCATTCGTTTATGTCACGAAGCAGGCATCAAGGTCGGCCTGCGCTTCACTTTAACGCAGGACAATAAACAGGACTTTCCCGACCTGCTCAAGCTGATGGATGATGAAGGCATTGATAAGTTTTATCTGTCGCATCTCAACTATGCCGGCCGCGGCAATAAAAATCGGCGTGATGACCTGCATCACCAGATGACGCGCGAAGCCATGGATTTGATGTTTGAAACCTGTCTCGCCGATGTAAAGGCTGGTCGCAAGCGGGAATTCGTTACCGGCAACAATGATGCCGATGGTGTTTATATGCTGCTGTGGGCAAGACAACACATGCCGGAACATGCCGAGCATCTCGAGCATCTGTTAATGCAATGGGGTGGAAATTCTTCAGGTGTGAACATATCCAACATTGATAACATCGGCAATGTACACCCGGATACCATGTGGTGGGACTACACCATCGGTAACGTCAAGGAACGTCCGTTCTCAGAGATATGGATGGATACCACTGACCCATTGATGGCAGGCCTTAAACTCAAAGAGCGCCCGGTAGAAGGCCGCTGTGCGTCGTGCAGTTATCGTCCGATTTGCGGCGGCAATACCCGCACCCGAGCCTGGCAGCTGACCAATAATTTCTGGGCAGAAGATCCCGGTTGTTACCTCGACAATGACGAGATTGGTGTTGATGAAGACCAGCAGCGCCTGAAGCTGACAGCTTACTCGCGCAGGGAAAAGCTATCTAGCTCAAACGCTCGCTGAATGATGAAACCTGAAAATTTTTTACTTTCAACAATAATAAATATTAGATAATTTAACGTGACGCTTGAAACAGTAATACCTTATCTTCCGCATCTACAAGCGTCACTAAACGCATTAGCTGCAGTCTTGCTACTGGCTGGCTACCGATTCATAAGGACGAAGAATCTTCGAGCACACCAGATCTGTATGACGGCAACACTGGTCACTTCTGCTGCTTTTTTAGCTTCGTATTTAACTTACCATATTAACGTTGGCTTTCATCCATTCGCTGGACAGGGGATGATAAGACCCTTTTACTTTATCATTCTAACCTCACACGTGCTTCTTGCTATTACCCTGGTCCCGATGGTGGCTATTACTGCCGCTCTCGCACTCAAAGGCAACATCAAAAAACACCCCCGTATTGCACGCTGGACCCTGCCCATCTGGCTATACGTTTCGATTACTGGTGTAATTATTTACCTGTTTGTATTTCACCTGTATTCATCATAAAAATACATCTGGAAATACGTGACCTTGCTAAAAAAAACATAAACTTATAACTATTCTGATTTAATAATATAGGACTTACTGATGGAATTTATCTACTTCACAACCGCAGGTCTGGTACTCTACTTTGGTTCAAGCTGGATTCTTACGCGTATTGAACAGGCTCGTGGGAAACAATTGCCACATCGTGATCTGGTGTTTTTTGTGATTATCCTTGTGCTTTCGGTTAGCTCGTTTAATATAATTGGCTATTTAACAAGCCAGTAACCAGAAAAGTAGAATGCGCCTTGCCGATTTATTTGATGACGAAGCCCTTACTGACTTCAAAGTCAATCAGCAATATCCGTGCAGGAACGATGTCCACATCCTGCTCAAGCACGTGCTCAAAGCCTTCCTTAATAACGCTATCATCCATCTTCATCGAAAGGTGGTGCTTACCCGCTGACACTTTAGTCATATGGTAAATATCAACACCGCTATCCTTAAAATACCCGGGAGCTTCAGCAGTATGCATGTAGATGGGAGCCCCGTCGAGGAACAGTTCTATTACTATCGGTGAGCGCTCACGGGTACATTCCATGGGCGTTCTCATATTTGGCGGTAAGGCCTTTAATTCCTCCTGCGTGCGTTTCCTGCATGGCTCCTTTATTTCACCCGCATGGGGAAAGGAAATAATCACTAAGGCCTCATCCTCACCTAACTGGCGATAAGAAGGCGATGTCGACAGATACCAGATAAATGCCATGAACACGCTGTAATTAATGGCCTGTAAAAAATATCTGAAAAATTTATTTTTTGAATTAAACATCTGCTAGCTCTTTAGTCATC
>JAOUNI010000047.1 GCA_029881035.1 Gammaproteobacteria bacterium
CAGATTGCCTTTTTTGTCTTTGCGCATACCAGTCTCCATAGGATGACTGACCAGGCACTTAATGGTCGCAACACCTTTTTTGATGCTGGATCGTACTTGAATTGTTGAACTTGTATTAGCCATTTTTAAATATCCTCGAATCTTAGATTAACCGCCGCAACCACCGATGGTGACTTTGACTTGCTGTTTGGTGCTGTAAAGTTTGCCATCCGCTTTGACAACAGCGATGACGTCAGAAGATTTACCCATTTTAATGTTAGTGGTAATGGATCCTTCTGTGGTGGCACCAAGGTTAAAGGTAGCGGTTAAAGGTTGTGCATTGTTTTGTACAAGAATACTGATGGCCTGGGTTTTATCCAGTTCACTGTCAACAGTAATGGTGACTGAGGCACCATTTTCAGCAACATCAGGTGCTTTAAGTTTAATTTTATCACTGGCTGTTGCTTCAGTGCTGCCAAATGCGCTGGTCATAGCGGCATTAACATCTTTAGCATTGAATGCAGCTTCATTCCAGGCGCCCCAAACAGCTTTTGGGGTCAGTAAGCCTGCGCTGATAGCCATTGTTGTTGCGCTGGCCGCCAGTGTGCTTTTTAGTAGAATTCTACGTTGGTGATCCATTGTATTACCTCAAATCTCTATAGTGTGTGTATAAATTTGGTGACCAGGTCGATTTCTTTCGCAGAAAGTACCTCATGTGGACCAAAAGGAATCATGATTGTATTCGGATTATTTTTGCGAGCATCATATATCTGACTTTTTAATGTATCAAAATCAGGAAATCTGGCTTTCATTGCAACCAGTGGTGGACCTATGTTGCCGGCTAGATCTCCTCCCGCAATTTCATGACAAGCCAGACAGTTACCTTTCTTTCTGTCAAATGCTATTTCTTTCCCTTGAGCGGTGTCATCATCTGCTGCGTGGGATGTGAGGGGCATTGCCAAACCAAGGCAGGTTGTTAACGCGGTTACCGAGGCGGTAGTTGATATTTTATGCATAAAACCTTGCATCTGTTATTCCTCTTTAATGTTTATTAGGAAGTCCTGTCCATTAAAAAATAGTTTTATCTAGTGCGAGTTATCAAAACCAGACAAATCAGAATGATTATCAATGTTTAGATAAACGCGTATAGCATACTATGTGAAATTCATATAGCAATAGCTTTTTTTGTAAAAAAACTTTATAAAAAACGGAATTATTTAGCCGTTAATTAGTCGTGAAATTATGAATATAAGTAACTGGTTAAATACTGCTATTCCCTCTTGTTGTTATTTAATGTTTCTTTTTTTGTTCGTAATCTTTGTTGTGCTGTAATGCTCAGTGAAGGTTGTTGCAGGGCTATCTCATATTGCTGTACAGCGAGTTCGTAGTAGCCTTCTTTTTCATACTGATCTCCTGTGGATTCAAGGGCGGCGCTTATCTGTCCATTTTTAAAATAGGCTTGAGCCAGTTCTTTATAGATGACAGCTTCATCATCAATCTGTAGTTGGTGTTTTAATAGAGTAATGCTTTTTTGTGGCTGGCCATTTGCTGTGAGTATGTGAGTATAGAGGAGTGTGACAGGTAAGTAGCCAGGAAAGAGTTCAGAAAGTTTGCTGAGTAAAGCCAGTGATTGTTCATTTTGGTTATTTGCTTGATAAGCTTCGGCTAATGCCAGTTTTATCCAGAGATGGTTATTTTTTTTCGATAAAGAATCGAGCTGTTTAATAGCTCTTGTAAATTCGTTAATACGAATCATTTCGAGTGAGTTTTTATAGATACCTATATCATCGTTGTGGATGGTTAAATTATTTTTTATCGCAAAGGAACTCGTATTGCTTAGTACATCAAGTCGAGCATGGGCAAACTGAAAGTCCTGGCTGTCTTCTGGGAGATTGAGCTGGATTTTTTTCAGACGATCTTTAGCCTCACTAACACGGTTGGTGTTGAGAGGATGTGTTCTAAGATATTCGATACCACCATCACCACTTTTCGATAATAAGGTAGAGAAAAAATCTACCATGCCCTGAGGGTTGATGCCTGTATTGGCAAGAATGCTAATGCCAATACGATCAGCTTCATACTCATTGCTGCGTGTAAAGTTAATGCTATTTTGTTGTGCCCCAGCTAAGCCTGAATATAAAATCGCCTGAGTGGCCTGAGAATCCTGTGAGCCAAGAAGAATTGCTGCGAGTACTGTTGCGAAAGTGGCAATTGCCGAGTTGCCTGATTCATCAATAGCGCGCGCAAGATGTCGTTGTGATACATGAGCGATTTCATGAGCCATAACACTCGCTAATTGACTCTCGTTAGACGACGCCAGAAAAAGGCCGCTATTAACACCAATATATGCATCGGGGCCAGCAAAGGCATTGATGACCGGCGAGTCAATAATAAAGAAATTGAAATTTTTACCGGCTGCGTCTGAATGAGTGGCTAATTTTTGCCCCAGATTTTTTATATAATAATTAAGTTGAGGATCATCGATGAATACCAGATTGTTTTTCAATGTTCGATAAAACATCAGCCCCAGTTTTTTTTCATCTTCGGTGCTAAATACTTTTAATGTTGGGTCACCTAGTTCGGGGAGTTCTGCGCGAACTGGGTCATATGTAATTATCAGAGCAATGCAAAATAACAGCCAAATGGTGGTTTTTAAATGACGGAAGGATGGAAAAAACTTCATAATGATCCTATGATCCTGTGTGTAGGGTAATAGTTCCTTAACACGCATAGAGTTGCAAGGCGATTTATCGCTTAATGAAGTGTATGTGGTGTTTTCTGGGATGTGTTGCGCTTTATCCTGGCTGTATAACTGAACAGTAATTCGTGCTTGGTTTAAATGCTTGTGGTATACGAATGATTGGTTAATTGGATGCGACTGATATATCTTAATTAGGGGTCTTTTTTTGTTTTAAGGGGAGATAACGTAATGTTAGTAAATAATAATAAGTTAATGTTGGTTGCAATAATATCAAGCCTGTTTGCTGCACCAGTAGCACAGGCAACCAATGGTTATTTTGCACATGGTTACAGCACTAAAGAAAAAGGTCTGGCTGGCGCGGGTGTGGCTTATTCACAAGATTCGTTAGCATCAGCGACTAATCCAGCTGGTATAGCATTTGTTGGTGAGCGCATGGATTTGGGTATTGCGCTGTTTGCGCCTTCGGATCGTGGTTATACTGTGACTAACACAGGTGGTGGTGCGGCTCCATTCGCTCCTTATGAAGGTGCACCGTATACAGCGTTTTGTGCACCTAGTTTGGCAGCAGGTGGTTGTCAGGTCCCCTTTAGTATTAATGCAGGCTCGGTCACTAGTGAGAATGATATGTTCCTGATCCCTAGTTTTGGGATGACTTGGGCCTTGGATAGTGAACATGTTATAGGTTTTTCTGTTTATGGTAATGGTGGCATGGACACTGAGTATAAAAGTGGTTCAGTTGCATCGTTGAATCCTGGTACTTTTTCTTTTGATAACAACTTGCCTGGTACCTTTGGATCTGGCACGGTTGGTATCAATTTAATGCAGGCTTTCTTTAACTTGAGTTTAGCCACTAAAACATCAGCCGATGAGGCTATGGGTGTCAGTCTTATTCTTGCTGCTCAGCGTTTTAGATCATTTGGTCTGGAATATTTTGGTGGTTATTCTAATGATCCTTCTAATCTGGCTGGAAACAGGAATTCTGACTCAAAAGGCTTTGGTTTCAAATTGGGTTATCAGGCTAAGGTGATGAAAGATTTGTCAGTTGGTATTAGTTACCAGTCAAAAATTGCTATGAGCGAGTTTGAAGAATACAAAGGCCTGTTTGCAGAGAATGGTGGTTTTGATATTCCATCAACCTACACTGTGGGTCTGGTGTATGGTGTAGGTACTTCCGGCAAGGTGGTTTTTGATGTGCAGCGTATTAATTACACAGAGGTTGCTGCAGTTAGTAATCCTATTGAAAACTTTTTTGGTGGCAACTGTATTGATCCACTAAATGCCATGGTTTATAGCATTCCAGCGGGAGGATCGGGTTGTTTAGGTGGTGCAAATGGTGCTGGCTTTGGCTGGGAAGATATGACAGTCATAAAGCTGGGTTACGAGATGGTTGCAGGTAACAATGTATATCGCTTTGGTTATAGTAAAGCTGATATGCCTATTCCTGAGTCTCAGACACTGTTTAATATACTCGCGCCAGCTGTTATAGAGCAGCACTACACTTTTGGTATGACCATGCCCGTGGGTAAAGATCAGGAATTTAATCTGGCTGTGATGATAGCGCCGAATGCTTCGGTAAAAGGTGCGAATCCATTTGATGGAGGCGCAACTCAGATTGAGTTAGAAATGGAGCAGAAAGAAATTCAGGTTGGCTGGGCCTGGAAGTATTAATTTAAAAATTAGAATATAACTGTTTGATAATAAAGGTCTCCAATTGGAGGCCTTTATTTTTTTAGAGTATTAAGGCTAAAGCTTGCATTGTGTAGTTGAATTGAATTACATTACTCAGCCTACGTTTATCAAGCAGCAATCAGTTTCCTTCTGGAGGTGGCTGAGCTGAAAAGTAGAATAAAAAAATACTAAAATTGGAGAGGAAAAAGTATGAAATCAGTTCAATCAAAATGGTTAGCAGTTGTTGCTGTTGCTGTTCTAAGTGCGGCATCAATGGCAGTTCAGGCTGCTGGCGAGATGATGCCTTTTGTTTTAGGTTCAAGCAGTGATGGTGATGTTGCTGACAAAATTGATAATGTGAAGAAAGCACTTCAGGACAATGGTTTTGAAATTGCGGGTGAATATTCACCTTATAGTGATGCGCATATCATTGCAGTTACGAATGCGGCTTTGAAAAAAGCGGCAGCAAGTCATGAGCGTGCCGGTTATATTGCTGCACAACGTGTATCAATTACTAAAGTAGCTGGTAAAGTTCAGGTTGCTTATACAAATCCTGAGTATATGGCTGCGGCTTATCGTGTTGAAACTAATGTTGCTAACGTAGGTACTGCTTTGAAGGCAGCGTTGGGCTCTGTGAAAGGATTTGGTCCTGGTGAAGGCAAGACCAAAGAAGATTTGAATGAGTATCACTATACTTTTGGTATGGAATACTTTGATGAGCCAAATGAACTGGCTGAGTATGGTAGTCAGTCAGAAGCTGTAGCTGAGATTGAGAAAAATCTGGCTAAAGGTGCTGGTGGTACTTTCAAGGTTTATCGTATTGATATTCCTGGCACTAAACAAACTGTGTTTGGTGTGGGCATGAAAGCAGGTGAAGATGGTAATAAATACATGGATGACGAGTTCATTATGAAAGAGATTGATTTTAAAGAAACTCGTTCAACTCCTCATCTGCCTTATGAAATTCTGGTAACTGGTGGTGATGTTGAAGGTTTGCATTCACGCTTCCGTATTGCTATGAACTTCCCAGACTTAAGTATGATGGGTGCTAATAGTTTTATGAATATTATGCCTTCACCGGATGCAATTAGAGATGCAATGACTAAAGCTGTTGGTGCTAAGGTGAAAAACGATTTCTAAACTTTAGATATCTATAGATGTTTAAGAAGCCCTGGCAATGCCGGGGCTTTTTTTTGAGCGGTACTTTAATAGCTAAATAAGCAATAGGTAATAAAGTTCGTGAAATTTATTCCGTAACAGTTTAGAATCGGCAATTCGTGCCTTTGATAGGCATGTTTAAAAGTGTATGATTTAAAAAGGTTTTTTGTAGGGCTTTAATGTGGAATTAACTGGCGCAGAAATTATTATTGAGTGTCTCAAGGCCGAAGACGTAGATTATGTCTTTGGGTATCCTGGTGGCGCGGTATTGCATATCTATGATGCTTTTTTTAAGCAGGAAGATGTGAAGCATATTCTTGTGCGCCATGAACAGGGCGCAACACACGCTGCTGATGGTTATGCACGTTCTACAGGTAAACCGGGTGTTGTTCTGGTTACCTCGGGTCCGGGTGCTACTAATGCGGTAACGGGTATTGCTACCGCCTATATGGACTCTATCCCAATGATTGTTATTACCGGTCAGGTGCCTAAGGCGCTGATTGGTAACGATGCTTTTCAGGAAGTGGATTCAGTCGGCATCACCCGTCCAATAGTAAAACACAATTTCCTGATTGAAGATGTAAAGGATATAGCTCGAGTTTTCAAACAGGCCTTTTTCGTCGCAACAACGGGTCGACCGGGTCCTGTTGTTATTGATATTCCCAAAGATATTACTGCAGCAAAGACTGAATTTAACTATCCAAAAGAGATGGTTATGCGTTCCTATAACCCAACGGTTAAAGGTCATCCAGGTCAGATCAAGAGGGCGGTTGATATTATTTTGTCTGCTGAACGTCCCATGATTTACACCGGCGGAGGTGTAATTCTAGGTAATGGATCAGAGCAGTTGCGCGTATTTACTAAAAAACTCGGCTATCCAATTACTCAGACTCTGATGGGTTTGGGTGCATTTCCAGCAAGTGACAAACAGTCATTGGGTATGCTGGGTATGCATGGTACCTACGAAGCCAATATGGGGATGCATAATTGTGACGTATTAATAGCTATTGGTGCGCGCTTTGATGACCGCGTCACAGGGAACCTGGAAAAATTCTGTCCTTACGCCACTATAATTCATGTTGACGTCGATCCTGCTTCAATTTCCAAGAATGTGCGAGTAGATGTGCCTATTGTCGGTGAAGTGGTTCAGGTGTTGAACGATTTTAATAAAGCTTTAGAACAAACAGATCGAACGCCTAACGCCTCCGCTATCGAAAAATGGTGGCATCAAATTAATGAATGGCGTTCACAGGATTGTTTGAAATACGATCGTGACAGTGAGACCATCAAACCACAGTTTGTGATTGAAAAGATGTATGAAGTCACTAAAGGTAGTGCTATCGTAACTTCCGATGTCGGTCAGCACCAGATGTTTGCTGCTCAGTATTATGGTTTTGATGAACCGCGTCGCTGGATTAATTCTGGTGGCCTGGGCACCATGGGTTTTGGTATGCCTGCAGCGATGGGTGCACAATTGGCTCACCCAGATGACCTTGTCATGTGCGTCACCGGGGAATCTAGCATACAGATGTGTATTCAGGAACTAGCCACCTGCCGTCAGTACGGTTTGCCACTGAAAATTGTCAATCTTAACAATGGCTGTATGGGTATGGTGCGTCAGTGGCAGGAATTCTTTTACGATAAGCGTTATTCCAACTCACATATGGATGTTCAGCCAGATTTCAAGATGTTGGCTGAAGCCTATGGTCATGTGGGTATCAGGATTGAAAAATCTTCAGATGTAGTGCCTGCGCTTGAAGAAGCTATCGCGCTGAAAGATCGTCTGGTCTTTTTAGATTTTATTACTGATCAGCAAGAAAATGTTTATCCAATGATTCCTGCCGGTGCAGGGCTTAACGAAATGATACTGGTGTAGAGCATGCGACATATTATTTCAATACTACTGGAAAACGAATCAGGTGCACTATCGAGGGTGGCAGGTCTGTTTTCTGCTCGCGCCTATAATATTGAATCACTGACGGTTGCACCAACAGATGATTCTACCTTGTCACGTATGACGTTGGTGACATCGGGCACTGATGATATCGTTGAGCAAATTACCAAGCAGCTTAATAAGCTGATTGATGTAGTTAAAATACACGATCTTACCGAAGAGGCTCATATTGAACGTGAGCTGATGTTGATTAAAGTGCAGGCAACTCATGAAGCGCGTGATGAAGTAAAACGACTGGTCGAAATATTTCGTGCTCGTATCATCGATGTTACCGATACTACTTATACTATAGAAATTACTGGTAACGGTGCCAAATTAGATGCTTTTGTGGAAGCATTATCAAGCATTACCATTCACGAAGTGGTGCGTTCGGGTCTGCTGGGTATCAGCCGTGGTGATCGAGTACTAAGCTAAAATCAGTAATTAAATTTTGATTAAGTTAAATAATTTTTAAGAAAATAAACTGGACTACAAAACATGAATATTTATTACGATAAAGACTGTGATCTTTCCATCATTCAAGGCAAAAAAGTAAGCATTATTGGTTATGGTTCACAGGGCCATGCTCATGCTAATAACCTCAAAGACTCAGGTGTTGATGTTACTGTAGGCTTGCGCGCGGGTTCTTCTTCTGCTGTTAAAGCCGAGCAAGCTGGCTTGACTGTTAAATCTATAGAAGATGCAGTAGCTTCTGCTGACGTAGTAATGGTTCTGGCTCCTGATGAACATCAGGCTGCGCTTTATACTGAACAAATTGAACCTAATATAAAACAGGGTGCAGCATTGGCATTTGCACATGGCTTTAACATTCACTTTGAAGCAATCAAGCCACGTGCTGATCTTGACGTGATTATGATTGCGCCAAAAGCCCCTGGTCATACTGTTCGCAGTGAATTTGTTAAAGGTGGTGGTATTCCTGATTTGATCGCAATATCACAGGATGCAACAGGAAAAGCAAAAGGTATCGCTTTATCTTATGCTTCAGGTGTTGGCGGTGGTCGTACTGGTATTATTGAAACCACTTTCCGTGAAGAAACTGAAACAGATTTATTTGGTGAGCAGGCGGTATTGTGCGGTGGCACCACTGCACTGGTACAGGCTGGGTTCGAAACACTGGTTGAAGCTGGTTATGCGCCAGAGATGGCTTACTTTGAATGTTTGCATGAATTAAAACTCATCGTTGACCTGATGTATCAAGGTGGTATCGCGGATATGCGTTATTCAATTTCTAATACAGCTGAATACGGTGATGTGACTCGTGGCCCACGTGTTGTTAATGAGAATACCAAGGCTGAAATGAAGAAAATTCTGGGTGAAATCCAGAGTGGTCAATTTGCCAAAGAATTTCTTGCTGAAATGCATTCAGGTGGTAAAAATCTGGAATCATTGCGTGAGAAAACACGTCAGCATCCAATTGAGATAACTGGTGCCAAGTTGCGCAGTATGATGCCGTGGATTAAGGCAAATAAAATTGTAGATAAATCGAAAAATTAAAATACATAAAAAAGGGCTGCTTGTAGCAGCCCTTTTTGTTTGTGGAAGATATTCAATATATAGACTAATCTTGCATTATGAATAATCAAAACGAAGATCTATCTGAAGAAACTATAGTAGCGCCTAGAAGGCGCGGTGTTTACCTGTTGCCCAATCTTTTGACGACGGCTGCACTGTTTGCTGGTTTTTATGGCATTGTCTCGGCCATGAATGGTGGTTTTGAGAAAGCCAGTGTCGCTATTTTTATCGCTATGGTTCTGGATGGTCTGGATGGTCGTGTGGCACGTTTGACTAATACACAAAGTGACTTTGGCGCCGAGTACGATAGTCTTTCAGATATGATTTCTTTTGGTCTTGCTCCCGCATTAATAATGTATATCTGGTCTTTATCGTCCCTGGTTGAATATGGCTGGCAATGGGGCAAACTGGGCTGGTTGGGCGCTTTTGTTTATGTTGCAGCGGCGGCATTGAGGCTGGCCCGGTTCAATACAAAAATTGGCAGTACTGATAAAAGATATTTTCAGGGCTTGCCGAGTCCGGCAGCGGCAGCAGTTGTTATTGGTATGGTTTGGGTTTTTTTTGATCAGCAGATAAAAGGTCAGGTCGTCGCACCAGCTGCACTAGTGCTAACCGTAGGAACTGGATTGCTGATGGTCAGCAATATTTCGTACTATAGTTTCAAAGATCTTGATTTTAAAAACAAAGTGCCTTTTATGGCTATTTTTGTGATCGTGCTGATATTTGTATTAGCTTCTATCGATCCACCCAAAGTACTATTTGGTTGTTTCCTAATTTATGCTCTATCCGGCCCAATTGTCAGTGTCTTGCGTCGGGTTCGAAAGCGCTCGCAACGGCAGGCATAGTTATTACCTCAAAGGGCTTGTGAAATATTAAATCAGTCGTTATAGTTAAACGCACATGAGAACTTCAGAACAACAGCGTATATTTTCTACTCGCAGCGAACTTGCCATAAGTTCGTTGTGTTCTGCTGTGCATGACCTGTCATTATCTCTACTCCTGCTGCCGTAAGGCAGATTAAGAAAGTCTGGCGAGACACAACGTGCATTTATTTATTTCTTCTATATCTTTTGGGTCATCATTGTCCAAAGTATTTTTTGCCGGAGTAGAACATGAGCAAAAATAACCAAAACAAGTTAATTATTTTCGATACCACCTTGCGTGACGGCGAACAAAGCCCTGGTGCTTCCATGACCAGAGATGAAAAAGTTCGTATCGCCAAAGCGCTGGAAAAAATGCGTGTCGATGTCATCGAAGCGGGTTTTCCCATCGCCAGTCTGGGTGATTTCGAGTCAGTGCAGGCGGTTGCCAGTGCCATCAAAGACAGCACGGTTTGTGGTTTGGCTCGTGCTCTGGAGAAAGATATTGCTCGCGCAGGTGAGGCGTTGAAGCCGGCGGAGTCATCACGTATCCATACGTTCATTGCGACTTCACCGATACACATGGAAATGAAGCTCCGCATGCAGCCGGACCAGGTGCTGGAGCAGGCGGTTAGAGCGGTGAAGCAGGCGCGCGGGTTGACTGATAACGTCGAGTTTTCTCCGGAAGATGCCGGCCGCTCCGAGCTGGATTTTCTTTGCCGCATTATTGAAGCGGTCATTGATGCCGGAGCGACTACGATCAATATTCCCGATACCGTGGGTTACAATATCCCACATCAGTTTGGTGAACTGATCAGGAATTTGATAGAGCGCATACCGAATTCGGACAAGGCGATTTTTTCGGTGCACTGTCATAACGACCTGGGTTTGGCTGTGGGCAACTCATTGGCGGCCGTGCTCAATGGTGCGCGTCAGGTTGAGTGTACGATAAATGGTTTGGGCGAGCGTGCCGGTAATGCTTCGCTGGAAGAAATAGTGATGGCGGTGCGTACCCGGCAGGACATCTTTCCTTGCGACACTACATTGGACACGACCCAGATCATGGCCTGTTCCCGGCTGGTATCGAGCATAACCGGTTTCCCTGTGCAGCCGAATAAGGCTATTGTCGGTGCGAATGCGTTCGCACATGAATCGGGTATCCATCAGGATGGTGTGTTGAAGAGTCGTGAGACCTACGAAATCATGCGCGCTCAGGATGTCGGCTGGGCAGCCAATCGCATGGTTATGGGTAAGCACTCTGGTCGCAATGCATTCAAGACCCGCATGAAAGAACTGAATATTGATTTCGCTTCCGAGCAGGAATTGAATGAGACTTTCTCGCGCTTCAAAGATCTTGCGGATAAAAAACACGAAATTTTTGATGAAGACCTTCAGGCACTGGTGGCAGAAACAACATGGTCAGCAGAAAACGAACACTTCAAATTAGTCAGCCTCAAGGTGTGTTCTGAAACCGGAGAAACACCTAATGCTTCACTGGTATTGAATATCGGTGATAAAGAAGTGGTGGCCAGATCCGACGGCAGTGGTCCGGTGGATGCGGTTTTCCGCGCAGTCGAGTCGGTGGTCAACAGCGAAACTGAATTGCAGCTGTATTCGGTCAACGCCATCACCAGCGGCACCGATGCACAGGGTGAAGTCACCGTCAGGTTAGAAAAGGCAGGGCGCATCGTCAGCGGTCAGGGCGCGGATACGGATATTGTTATCGCTTCGGCCAAGGCTTATCTCAATGCGCTGAATAAATTGTCACGCTCTGGCGACAGGGAGCACCCACAGCTGGGGGATGTATAGTTTGTCGGTACGGCAGGATCAAGCAGACGGTTGCGAATTGCTTGAAGAGCTCAGGCGATATTATCTGGATACCATGGGCATACAGGTTTGGGATGAATTGCATCCTGAGCCGGTGTCCGTGGCTGAACCTCAGCAGACAGCGGTCGCGGTTGAAATTCCTGTTCAGGAAAAAGCGCTTCAAGATAAACCGACAGAAAACAAAAGTCAGTCCGATGTATCATCCGCTGGCTGGCCGGAACTACAGGCCCTTGTTCAACAGTGTGATCAGTGCGGCTTGCAGGCAACGCGCACTCAGGCCATCTTCGGTGTCGGTAATCAAAATGCCCGTTTACTGATTGTCACCGAAGCGCCGAATCAGGAAGAAGATGTGCAGGCTGTGCCTTTCGTTGGTGAGACAGGGGAGCTGTTCACAGCCATGTTGAAGGCGATTGAACTGCAAAGAGAAGAAGTTTATATCTCGAACATCATCAAATGTCACGCTCCCGAAAATCGCCATCCGCTGCCGGCTGAAATCAAAAACTGTCAGCCTTACCTGCGTCGGCAAATCGAATTGCTGCAACCTAAAGTGATCTACGCAGTCGGCCGCGTGGTAGCGCAGACATTGCTCAATTCACAAGACAGTATCAGCCAGTTGCGCGAACGCCAGCACAGTTTTGATGGGATACCGCTGATTGCCAGTTTTCATCCCGCCTATTTGCTGCATAAGCCAAGCGAAAAAAGAAAAGCCTGGCATGACCTGTTGCAGGTGAAGCGGCTGTTAGCGGAATGAGCGTAGCGATGGAAGATGCAGTACCCGCAAATAGTGCGCTCACGTTCAGGACGATGCACAAAACTGATCTTAAGCAGATCATGAATATTGAAGTGCAGGCTTATACTCATCCCTGGACGACGAGCATATTCCGCGATTGTTTGCGACTGCACCGTTGCTGGGTGGCTGAGCAAAATGAATCGATAGTTGGTTATGCTGTCCTGATGATGGCGCCGGGCGAATCACACGTGCTCAACCTTTGCGTCAAACCGGATCAACAGCGAAAGGGAACTGGTCGGGAGTTATTGCGTCTGACGATGCGGGAATCCGAGAAAGCCGGTGTCGATATGATTCTGCTGGAAGTACGTCGGTCTAATCAATCAGCGATAGACCTTTATCAGTCTGAAGGTTTCCATGAACTGGGGGTGAGAAAAAATTATTACCCCGCACATTCCGGTCGGGAAGACGCCATTATTTTTGCCAAATATCTGGGCTGATCGGCCCGGTGAAAAGTCGTTTTACCGGCGGTTAGCTACTGTATAATACTGCGCCCATGACATACCTCGAAGAAATTAATCGCAGGCGAACTTTCGCCATTATCTCGCATCCTGATGCGGGTAAAACCACGCTCACAGAAAAGCTGCTGTTATTCGGCGGCGCGATTCAGATGGCGGGCACGGTCAAGGGCCGCAAAGCTGCGCGACACGCTACCTCCGACTGGATGGAACTGGAAAAGCAACGTGGTATTTCGGTGACCTCCTCGGTCATGCAGTTCCCGTATAAGGATTGCATCATCAACTTGCTGGATACACCCGGTCATGCTGACTTCTCGGAAGATACCTACCGCACACTGACCGCGGTAGATTCTGCGCTGATGGTGATCGACGCCGCCAAGGGTGTAGAAGACCGCACCATTAAACTGATGGAAGTCTGCCGCCTGCGCACCACGCCGATTATCACCTTCGTCAACAAGATGGACCGTGAAGCGCGTGACCCTATTGATATACTCGACGAAATTGAAGATATCCTGAGCATCCAGTGTGCACCGATTACCTGGCCGATTGGCATGGGTAAACAGTTCAAGGGCGTGTTTAATCTTGTTGAAAATAAAGTCCATTTATACAGCGCCACGCATGGTGGAAAAATTCAGCACGGTGACACCATTGAAGGCCTGGATAACCCGGAGCTCGATAAAGTATTAGGCAGTGTCGCCGAAGAACTACGCGACGAAATCGAACTGGTTAAGGGCGCGAGTCACGAGTTCGATCTTGAGGCTTACCAGCGCGGTGAAATGACACCGGTGTTTTTTGGTTCCGGTATCAATAATTTTGGTGTTAAAGAATTGCTCGATGCGCTCGACCAGTATGCGCCACCACCAAAACCGCGCATGACCCAGTCTCGCGAAGTAAAACCCGAAGAAGAAAAATTCAGTGGTTTTGTTTTCAAGATTCAGGCAAACATGGATCCCGGGCATCGTGACCGCATTGCTTTCGTACGTATTTGTTCGGGCATGTACACTAAAGGCATGAAAGTAAAACACGTGCGTATCGGCAAAGAAATCAAGCTGAGCGACGCGGTGACTTTCATGGCGTCAGACCGTGAGGCGGTAGAAGAAGCGTATACCGGCGACATTATCGGCTTGCACAATCATGGCACCATGCGCATAGGTGATACTTTCACCCAGGGCGAGGATTTGTCTTTTACCGGTATTCCGAACTTTGCGCCAGAGTTGTTCCGCCGCGCCCAACTGCGTGACCCGCTGAAAATGAAAGCCATGCAAAAAGGTCTGGTTCAGTTGTGTGAAGAAGGTGCGACCCAGTTGTATCGGCCGCTTAATAATAACGACCTGATTCTCGGCGCAGTCGGTGTTTTGCAGTTCGAAGTGGTTCAGCATCGTTTAAAAGATGAATACGGTGTCGACTGTAATTTTGAGCAGGTCAATGTCACCACCGCCCGTTGGATTGAGTGTGACAATGAAAAGGAATTGAACAAATTCAAAGATCGTCACAGTAGCAACCTGGCACTCGACCATGCCGGCGATCTGGCTTATATCGCACCTTCGCGAGTTAATCTTGAAATGACCATGGAAAAATGGCCGGAGATTAAGTTTTTATCTACACGTGAGCATGGAATATATAGTTAGTTTTTTTAGCCGTCATTCCCGTTTTCACGGGGATGACGGAGCAGAAAAAACTATATATCTTCCTTCTTGCCGGTGAACATCGCTTTCACCAAGTTCTCGCCATGAATCCGGCTGGCGACCACGACGCCAGCTATATGAATAAATATTAATAACAAAGTAAAGTTTGAGAAAAACTCGTGAATTTCTTCCCAGAATTTTTCTTCCTCACTTTCTTCTTTCTTGGTTCCATTTTTATCATCTTCATGTTTATTGTCACCATGTGCATGTGCTTCCGAAATAATTGCAAACTCAGCACTATTATCTGCCAACGGCCCGTAACCCTGCACGCCATAAACTTTCACACCGCTGAGGGTAGTGGCAAACAATGACGCCAGCAAAGCAAGAATCATCACGCTGCCAGCAGGGTTGTGTCCCAGATAGTGTTTTGGTTTATCTGTAAGCAGGCTGGATATATAGGTTTTGATTTCAGTGAAGGAATATATGAAATTACTGAATCTTGCATAACGGCTGCCGATGAAGCCCCAGACAACGCGAAAGCTGATTAGTCCAAGTACAACATAACCAGCATAGACGTGCAGATCTTCTAAATCGTCTTCGGTTAAATAGGCGATGGTAAAGGCCAGCACCAGTGACCAGTGAAAGATTCGAACCAGAATATCCCACACAGGAACAAGTTGTTTTTCGCTCATGATATGCGCCTTTATTCTGTTTGTACTTGATCAGTATAGCGCCGATATTTGTTATATAGATATGGTTTTTTGGGGTCGGAAGCTGGATTTTTCGTTTTTGATATCTATGCTCAGGACGGAACTTAAATCTGTAGTTCTGCCTTATTGTTGTTCGAAGGAGTGAATGCATGAAATCAGTATTAATTTTCATTATTTTATTCTTAACCATTGCAATCAATTTACCGCATGGCATGATTGCGCGTATGGGGTTTGATGCGAATGTTCTAATTGCGGCATTAATTGCTGTGGTGTTAGCCGGTCTATTGAGACAACGTCAGCTTTTTCTGATTATTCTGGTGGTATTCTGTGCCCTCGCAGCAAATGTACCTGATGAAATGGTAGAGGAATACGGGCTTGATCCAGATTATTTTCTCGGTATACTCATAGCTCTGGTGATATTGCCAATGGGTGCAAATCTTTCCAGTAAGTATTAGTTTGTTATTGTTGGGATATCGCGTTGTGTGTAGATTCTTGGCTGAGTCTGTGGGTGTTTCCTGTCTGTGTCTTTTACTATAAATGTCATAAATTCCAATTTTTTCATCACTTAAACAGGTTTTATAGGCATGCAAGATAATAACGAAATCATTATTGAAAGTTCGGCGTTTGATGTCTCATCTGATAACTATGAAGAGTTTGAACAGGAGCTTGATCCCTTAAAATTTGGCGACAAACTGGTTCAGGAAAATACACTGAAAGGCACCATTCGAGAGTATCAACTTTATGCTTACAGACATTTGTTATTGAATTTTATAGAGGCAAAAAAAGCGGCTCCGAAGAAGTTTCGTATCAATCTTACTTATGTATCTTCTGAGCCGGAGCATATCAAAGTTATTAAATGGAACTGGCTGTATGGCGCTTTAGCTGCAATGGTATTGCTGGCTTTGTTTATTTTTATGGCGATTAAAGAGGTGATAAGTCTGGAGTATTGTCTTTTAGGCGGCGCCATAACATTAACCACCGCTATTATTTGTTCATTAATATTTGTTTATTTGATGCGTGATGAATTTATATTTAAGAGTCAGTTCGGCAATATTGGATTATTTCTAATAGACAATATGAAACCTAATCAGAAAGATTTTGATCAGTTCTTTATTGTACTACAGCGAGCTATAGATAAATCTCAATTAAAAGTGTCTGTGTCTGAAAGGCTGGTGGATGAGCTGAAAATGTGCCGCCGACTTAAAGATGAAGGCATTATTAGTGAGGAAGCATATACCCTTGCGAGAACCTCAATTTTTAAACATAAGCAGTATAAAACCTGATTATAGCCAGTGATTTGGGTAGTGTCTGTGAGGGGACAGATTATTGACGATAAGAGCTACCAGTAACATCACAACTGCTCCTGATGTAATCGGTGTTAAGACATACCAGTATCCTAGATCATGAATGTTCTGTCCGCCAATAACAGCAATCAGCGCGGTGGCACCACCGGGTGCGTGTAGTGTTTTTGTCAGGTGCATAACGGCAATAGATAATGATACAGCTAGTGCCGCAGCCAGAACTGGCACGGCAATATATAGTGAGCAACTGACGCCGATCAGTGCAGAAAAAACATGGCCACCGATTAGGTTTCTTGGTTGAGCGAGGGGACTGTTGGGAGCGCCATATACTAGTACCGCGCTGGCACCAAATGAACCGACAAGAAATAGCGAGTCTTCAATACGGAGTTCGTGTGCATGCCCTAGCATGTAGATACCTGCAATGCCCAGAAAACCACCCAGTGATGACCAGAATACTTCGTGTAACGGTACACGTTTCTGTGATGGGCCACCACCGCGCATTTTTTTAAGAAAACGAAAAATTGGGCTCATATTTTTACCGGTCAAAGATAAGTTAGTAGCGCAATTTAGCAGTAGATGCACAAAAATGGTGCACCCAGAAAGAGGTAGAAGTACTTTCTAATGAATATCCAGTTTGTTGAGTTCGGCAATAATTGCCGTAATCAATGATTCACCCTGCGGCCCCATGCGGCTACATAATTTGTCAATATTACGGTCACCGTCAATCATATTTTTGATAACCGCACCGAGGTTGGCGAGATCACCGCCGGCATTGGACATCTGCTCAGCTAGCCCGCCCAGCATGATAACGGCATCATGATCGCCACGGCTGGCATCGTTAATCAGCTTTGCCAGCATTGGTGCCGCTGAAGTGGCATCGGCCTGCTGCTCAGGTTTTGGCAGTGTTGATGGGTCCTGTATGCCTTTTAGAATGGCATCAGCAATAATTCGATCTTCTTCATCCAGATTATTTAGCAGTCCTGAGTCACGGCTACCAGCTACTATTTTCCTGATCACTGTAACCAGACCAAGCCAGCCATTTTGTTCGGATTGCCGGAGCACATGGTCGAGCTGAGGTTTTAGATCAGGGTGATAAATGGTCTGCACTACAGCGACAATGAGACCTGCGTGAGTTTGTAGAATTTGTTCCTGTTTGTCGGGAGTTTGCATGTTGATCTCTTTGTGTATTTTTATGTGGAGGTTAACGCTGTCATTTCAATCAGGCAAGTTTTGTTGTTGAATGTAAGAAGTAAAAAGTTGATCTCTTCTGATAATGGCTTGCATTTGCATGATTGTGTGTTAATAAGCTGTGTAATGTTATTGTTTTTGTATTTTTTATCGACAAATAGTATTTAGTATCTAATAAGAGAATTTTTCAAATGAACTGGTTAATAAATGCGAGCATCAGTAAAAAAATTATTGGTAGTTACTCAGCTATAGCTTTGTTTATAGCAATTTCGGTTTCAGTCGTTTTAATGAGCGTACTTGACGTTGATGAAATCAATACTCGGATATTAGAGGTTCGTGTGCCTACGTTGCTGGCTTCCACGACCATGGTTAGTGCAATTAATCACTCACAGGCCAGTTTGAGTGGCTGGATACTGTTTCATCAGGATAAGTTCAAGTTTGATCGTGAAAAATCATGGCAGACCATTGATGAGGCTTATAAGGAACTGCAGTCTATTTCACAGGACTGGACTGATTCAGACAATATTAAACGTTTGGAGGGAATGGCTGGTATTCTCGAAGAGTTAAGACAGGCACAAGAAGAGGTACAAGATAGTACTGATATGGATGATACATTGGCAATGGATATATTGAAGACCAGGGTGGAGCCCCGTACAGTAAAAATATTAAATGCTTTAGATGAGATAGCGATTAATCAGGAAAAACTGGCTGATGATGTTGCTCGGGCTAGTGCAACGGCGCAGACCTTGGTTATTCGACTGGCGGTGTTGGGTTTTGCATCAGCGGTTTTTACTATCATCGTAGCTATTTTTGTTACTCGTATGGTTGTTGTGCCAGTAGCAAGAGCAGCAAAAGGCCTCAGGTTTATAACCAATGGCAAGTTAGGCAAGCATTGGCGTGTTACCTATAGAGATGAGCTTGGTCTGATGCTGGAAGATCTGAATAAAATGTCTGAGAGTATTTCTGCTGTTGTTACTGATGTGGTCAATGCTGCTTTGTCAATTGATGTCTCAGCCAAGCAGATTTCCAGTGGCACGATGGATTTGAGCCAACGTACCGAAGAGCAGGCCTCCAGTCTGCAAGAAACAGCATCCAGTATGGAAGAGATGACTTCAACGGTTAAACAGAATGCTGAAAATGCGGTTCAGGCGAGCCAGTTGGCGCACGATGCGAGGAATCAGGCTGAAGCTGGTGGACGAGTTGTACACGATGCGGTTAAGGCTATGGGAGAAATTAATGCTTCCAGTAACAGGATTGTAGATATTATTGCTGTGGTCGAAGAAATCTCATTTCAGACTAATTTACTTGCCCTAAATGCAGCTGTGGAAGCCGCACGTGCAGGTGACAGTGGTCGTGGTTTTGCAGTGGTTGCTTCCGAGGTTAGAGTGTTGGCGAAACGCAGTGCCGATGCGGCTAAAGAAATTAAAACACTAATAATAGACAGTCAGAGTAAGGTTAAAGCAGGTGCCGAACTGGTGGATAAGTCGGGTGAAAGCCTGCATCAAATTCTTGCTGGTGTGAAAAAGGTTTCGGAAATTGTTTCTGAAATAGCGGCAGCGAGTAATGAACAGGCCAGCGGTATTGAGCAGGTCAATAAAGCGATCGCACAAATGGATGAGATGACTCAGATGAATGCTTCACTGGTTGAAGAAGCGGCTTCTGCTAGTCGTTCGATGGAAGAGCAGGCCACTCAATTGAGTGAGCGTATAGAATTCTTTGAGTTAGACGGTTATCAGAAAGTGGCCTCAAAGTCAGCTAAACAATCCAAGCCTGCTCAAAAACAAAAAAAGAAAATAAATATGCCAGTCATTATTGAAAATTCACCACGACCTAAAATTATTAGCAGTAATGACGATGGTGACTGGAAGGATTTTTAGGTAGTCTTAATCTACATAAATGTAGATATTTAAGATCCCACAGCATGGTAAATGCTGTGGGATTTTTTTGTGAATAGAAGTAGAGTAATATTAAAGCGAACTGATTTTTTCAGCCTGTTCCTGCAGCTGTTGCAAAGCTTTAGAGAGCTCAGCTACATGCTGGCGTTCCTTTTCAACTACCGCTTCGGGCGCCTTATCAACGAAGCCCGGGTTCTGTAATTTGGCTTCGCCTTTTTCGATGTTAATTTTCAGTTTACCGATTTCTTTTTCCAGGCGAGCCAGTTCAGCTTCTTTATCGATCAGGCCGGCGAGTGGAATCAAAATCTGCATTTCACCGACCAGTGAGGTCGCTGATTCAGGAGCAGTCTCACCAGCTTCCAGCCATGTAACAGATTCGAGCTTGGCCAGTGTTTCGATGAAACTCTGGTTGCTGTTGAAACAGGTTTTGTCGCTCTCGCTGGCATTCTGCAGTAGTACCGGTAACGGTTTGCCCGGCGGGATATCCATTTCCGAACGGATTCTGCGCACGCCGGTGATAAAGTTTTTCACCCATTCGAGTTCAGCTTCGGCAACTTCATCAACTTTGCTCTGATCGGCAACCGGATAAGGTTGCGTCATGATGGTCGCACCGGTTTTACCTGTCAATGGTGCAATCATCTGCCAGAGTTCTTCAGTTATAAACGGCATGATTGGGTGGTTCAGACGCAAAATCGTTTCCAGAACACGAACCAGTGTTCGGCGTGTGCCACGTTGCGCCGCCTCAGAGGTCTCTGCGTTGAATAGAATGGGCTTGGATAGTTCAAGGTACCAGTCGCAGTAATCGTCCCAGACAAAGGCATACAGATCGCTGGCGGCGAGATCGAAACGATATTTTTCGATGTGTGAGCCGACGTTTTCTTCAACGCGCTGCAAACGGGAAATGATCCAGCGATCAGCGAGCGAAAGTTCAACCTTGTCATTATCAAGACCAGTGTCTTTATCTTCGGTTTGCATCAATACGTAACGTGTTGCATTCCATAACTTGTTGCAGAAGTTGCGGTAGCCGTCGATGCGTTGTAGATCAAAACGTACATCGCGACCAGTCGATGCCAGTGCGGCAAAAGTAAAACGTAAAGCGTCAGTGCCGAAAGCGGGGATGCCATCAGGGAATTCCTTGCGTGTTTGTTTTTCGATTTTCTTCGCCAGCTCGGGCTGCATCATGTTGGCGGTACGTTTCGCGACCAGTGCTTCCAGATCGATGCCATCAATCAGATCGATCGGGTCGAGTACATTGCCTTTCGATTTCGACATTTTCTGGCCGTAGGAATCGCGTACCAGGCCATGCACATAGACTTCATGGAAAGGTACGTCATCCATAAATTTCAGGCCCATCATAATCATGCGCGCGACCCAGAAGAAAATAATGTCGAAGCCGGTGACCAGCACACTGGTGGGATAAAATTCTTTCAGTCGCTGTGTCTCTTCGGGCCAGCCGATGGTCGAAAACGGCCACAGTGCTGAGGAGAACCAGGTATCGAGTACATCTTCATCCTGGCGCAGAGGGTAGTCGGCACCAAGATTATGTTTTTCGCGTACTTCAGTTTCGCTACGGCCGACGTAGATATTGCCTTCGTCATCAAACCAGGCCGGGATGCGATGCCCCCACCAGATCTGACGGCTGATGCACCAGTCCTGAATGTTGTTCATCCAGTCGAAATAGGTATTTTTCCAGTTGTCCGGGACAAAACGAATTTTTCCGCTTTCGACTGCTTCAATCGCGGGTTTGGCCAGCGGTGCCACTTTGACGTACCACTGATCGGTAAGGAAAGGTTCGATCACCGTACCGGAACGATCACCACGTGGTACGACCAGTTTATGATCGACTACTTTTTCCAGCAGACCGGCAGCATCGAGATCGGCAACAATTTGTTTGCGTGCGACATAACGATCCATGCCGATGTATGGCGCGGGAATCAGCCCATTTTCATCGGCGGTATTTTCACGGATGGCGGCGTCGCTGGTGAAGATATTGATCAGTCCGCCGTGAATCTGGTTGCTGATGGCGACTTCATCGCGGTGACGTTGCCAGACGCCGTAGTCGTTGAAATCGTGGGCCGGGGTGATTTTTACGCAACCGGTGCCGAATTCAGGGTCAACGTGTTCTTCGTCAGCAATGATCGGAATCTTGCGGCCAGTGAGTGGCAGTTCCAGTAATTCGCCGATCATGTGTTTGTAACGTTCATCGCTCGGGTTCACTGCGACCGCGCAGTCACCCAGCAGGGTTTCAGGACGTGTTGTGGCAACAACCAGATGCCCCTTGCCATTGGATAGCGGATAACGCATATGCCACATGTATCCACTTTCTTCTTCGTTGAGTACTTCCAGATCAGAAACCGCGGTGTGCAATTTGGTGTCCCAGTTAACCAGTCGTTTGCCCCGGTAAATCAGGCCTTCTTCATAGAGGCGAACAAACACTTCTTTGACGGCATCAGACAGGCCATCGTCCATGGTGAAGCGTTCGTGCTGCCAGTCCAGTGATGAACCCAGGCGGCGTAGCTGGCGGGTGATGTTGCCACCGGATTCTTCTTTCCATTCCCAAATTCTTTTGATAAAAGCTTCACGGCCCAGATCGTGGCGGGTTTTTCCTTCGGCTTCCAGCTGGCGCTCCACCACCATTTGTGTGGCGATGCCGGCGTGGTCGGTGCCCGGCTGCCAGAGGGTGTTGTCTCCCTTCATGCGGTGATAGCGGATCAAGGTATCCATCACCGTATTGTTAAAACCGTGGCCCATGTGCAGACTGCCGGTGACGTTGGGTGGTGGAATCATGATGCTGTAGGGTTTGCTGCCGGCGTTGTGGTGCGGCGTGAAATAGCCGTTGTCTTCCCAGGTTTTGTACCAGGTCTGTTCGATGGCTTTAGGGTTGTAGGTTTTTTCCATGGGCAAATCTGCTTCGTTGAAGAAGGCCTGTGCGGCGCGACGGATTAAAAGCCGAAGATTATACCGTATGCGCAGCCAGGATGGCATGCGCGCCGGGCCCGAATGTTAGGTTGGAGTATGCAGATTTTCTAAAGCACGAGACAACTTATGAATAGATGTCTATTTGTCGTCAGCCTTATCTTTGAATTCACTGAGTATTTTGGGCATGTATTTTTGCAGTTCGAAGCGTAGCTGCAGGAATAAATGCTGTTCCAGATCGGGCATCATGTCCTGCATGATTTTTTCGACCAGCTCATTCATTTCTGCACTACGG
The DNA here is from genome assembly GCA_029881035.1 of Gammaproteobacteria bacterium. Lineage (GTDB taxonomy): Bacteria > Pseudomonadota > Gammaproteobacteria > SZUA-229 > SZUA-229 > LH-M37. Next base: position 22,835 of record JAOUNI010000047.1, read on the forward strand.
CGTTGGTCAACGGTACGACGCGTTGTTGTGCGGCGTTCAGCGACACGACGTTCG
>JAOUNI010000048.1 GCA_029881035.1 Gammaproteobacteria bacterium
AACCGGACCTCAACGCGCAATCCACTGATCGTCAAACAGCACAGTATCGCCAATGATTTCAAAGGTTACGATAAAAACTATTTCCTCGGTGGCAGCGCCAGCTGGGCCAATATCCGTGGTTTGCTGTCATCCAATATCGAAGACCTGACCATCTATGAAGAAGGCAGTTACGAATCGGAACGTATTGATGTCTGGGGCATTTCTGACCTCAGCCTGTTCAAGGAAGCGAATGAAGTCCTGAAAAAGAAACAGGGGCCTTTCTTCAGTATTATCCAGACTTCAGGTAATCACCGGCCTTACACCATCCCCGAAGATAATGACGGCTTTGTCGAGCTGACCGAAAATGATATGAAACATAAGGTGTCAGACTACGGCTTCATGCACCTCGAAGAACTGAACTCCTTCCGCTTCATGGATCACAGCATTGGCAAATTCATTGAAATGGCACGTAAGGAAGACTATTTCGATAATACCCTGTTCGTCTTTTTTGGCGACCACGGCATCACCAATCATACCGGCAAACATACACCGATCTCAGAGGATCGCCTCGAAGTGTCCAGCCACCGCGTGCCGCTGGTATTCTATGGCCCGAAAGTGCTCAAACGCAGTGGCACCATCGACACGGTCGCCAGTGAGGTGGATATATTGCCTACCATCGCCGCCCTGACCAGAAACAGTTATACAAATACCACACTAGGTCGCGACCTATTTGACGCCAGGTTTGATAAAATGCGCTTTGCCTTTACTATCGTTCATGGCAGCTTCAGAACTATTGGACTGCTGACTGACCAGTATTTTCAGCAAATGCGATTTGACGGCTCGGAACCACATCTTCATCAACTGGGTACAGAAGACCCCAGTAAGAACCTGATTGCAGAGAAACCCGAGCTTAATGACACCATGATGACTTACACCACCGCAATTAATGCAACCGTAAGATACATCAGGGAAAACAATCAACATCAACAGTAAAAAACTATTATGAATATTTCAGTGATTGGAACCGGCTACGTTGGACTTGTTACAGGCACCTGTTTTGCCGAGATGGGCCACCATGTTATTTGCGTGGATATCGATGCAAAAAAAATTGAGAACCTGAAAAAAGGTATTCTGCCCATTTATGAACCGGGTCTGGAAGAAATGGTGCATAAAAATGCCCATGAAGGCCGATTACATTTCACCACTGACATTACTGAAGCAGCACAGGCCTCCACTATTCACTTTATTGCAGTAGGCACACCACCCGGTGAAGGCAGTGCCGCCGACCTGCGTTACGTGCAGGAAGTGGCTAAACAACTCGGCGCATCGATCACTGCACCGTATAACATCATTATCGACAAATCCACCGTGCCAGTAGGCACAGCTGATAAAGTTACCGAGATCATAAAGCAGGGACTCAGCAACAGAAATCTGGACATCCAATTTGATGTGGTCAGCAATCCCGAGTTTCTCAAAGAAGGTGCGGCCATTGATGACTTCATGAATCCGGATCGTGTGGTGATTGGTGCGGATAGTGAGCAGGCCAAAAAAATCATGCACAATTTATATGCACCATTCATGCGCAGCCATGAGCGCATCCTGATCATGGGCGTACGCGGCGCAGAAATGACCAAGTACGCCTCTAATGCCATGCTCGCCACAAAAATTTCATTCATGAATGAAATGTCTGAAATATGTGAAGCCCTGGATGTGGATATCGAAGATGTCAGGCTGGGCATGGGTTCTGATTCGCGTATTGGTTACGAATTTATTTATCCAGGCTGTGGTTATGGCGGCTCCTGCTTCCCCAAAGACGTCAAAGCACTGGTTAGTATGGCTGCAGACTGCAACGTCCCTTCAGATGTACTGCATGCAGTAGAACTGAGAAACCAGCGTCAGAAAGAGCATATTGCTAAAAAAATGAACGCCCATTTTGGTGATGCTATAAAAGGCAAAACATTCTGCCTGTGGGGTCTGGCATTCAAGCCCGGCACCGATGATATGCGCGAAGCTTCTTCGCTTCAGATTATCAAAGACCTTATTAGTGCCGGTGCAAAAATACAGGCTTTTGATCCGGTTGCGACCGAAACCGCGACTGCCGAGATTCCGGCAGAATGGTTTGCTAATGGTAACGTTACTTTTTACGATGACATGTACAGCGCGCTGGATAATAGCGACGCATTGATTCTGGCCACAGAATGGTCGCAGTTCCGCAGTCCCGATTTCGATGTGATCAAGAAAAAATTAAATGCACCGATTATTTTTGATGGTCGCAATCAATACGATCCTGAGCAGATGAAGGAATTAGATTTCATTTATTTCGGCATCGGCAGAACAAACCAGGGATAAACCAAGATGAGCAAAAAACGAATTCTGGTCACCGGCGGCGCGGGGTTTTTAGGCACCAATCTAACGGCACGCTTACTCGCTGAAGGCAATCATGTTATCTGCATTGATAATTTCCTTTCCGGACTAAGAGAGCATGTTGAACCTTTTAAATCAAATCCCGATTACGAATTAATCGAACACGACATCATCGACCCGATTGATCTGGAAGTCGATGAAATCTACAACCTGGCTTGCGCCGGCTCACCTCCTGCTTATCAGGCCAACCCAATACATACAACAAAAACCTGCGTGCACGGCATTTTGAATATGCTGGAACTGGCAAAGAAAAACGACTGTAAAATTATGCAGGCGTCCACCAGTGAAGTTTATGGCGACCCCGAAGTTCATCCGCAGGTTGAAACCTATCTGGGCAACGTCAACCCGAACGGCATTCGCTCCTGCTACGATGAAGGCAAACGCTGCGCGGAATCACTGATGTTTGATCATCAGCGCATGTACGGCACTAATATTAAAATCGCGCGCATTTTCAATACCTATGGCCCGCACATGGACCCTAAAGATGGACGCGTGGTTTCCAATTTTATCGTACAGTCTTTGCGCGGTGAACCTCTGACGGTTTACGGTGACGGCTCACAAACCCGTTCTTTCTGTTACGTCGATGACCTGCTCGAAGGTTTCATCCGACTGATGGCCAGTGAAAACTTTACCGGCCCGGTCAATCTCGGCAACCCCGGCGAATTCACCGTCAAGGAACTGGCTGAAAAGACCCTGCAGATGATTAATCCCGATGCCAAAGTTACTTACCTACCGCTACCAGCGGACGACCCAACCAAGCGCAGGCCTGACATTACGCTGGCCAAAAGAGAACTGGGCTGGGAACCGACCATTGCACTCGATGAAGGCCTGAAGAAAACCATCGCCTACTTCAAGAGCGTTATATAAGTAAACAGGTCATGGCAAAAATCAGCGCATGCGTTATCTCTTATAACGAAGAGAAAAAAATCGAGGACTGCCTGAAAAGTCTGCTGCCAGTTGCCGATGAAATTATCATCGTAGACTCTCTCAGTAATGACCGAACAATTGAGATTGCACAAAAATATACTGATAAAATATTTCATCAAAAATTTCTCGGTCATATCGAACAGAAAAATCTGGCTGTAGAAAAGGCATCACATGACTGGATCATCAGCCTGGACTGTGACGAAAGGCTCACCGAAGAATTACAGCAATCTATTTTAGCGATCAAAGATCAGCTGGATGACAGCGGCGCCGATGCCTACTGCATGGCCAGAAAAACATTTTATATTTATCGCTGGCTCAACCACTGCTGGTACCCGGACATTAAAACCCGCTTGTTCAATAAAAACACAGCACACTGGGGCGGCACCAATCCGCACGACCACGTTATCACTGACGGCAAGCACATCGTAAAATTAAAGGGTGATATCCAGCATTATTCCTTCGATAGCCTGTCAGCCCATATCCAGACAATCGACAGATTCACTGAAATCGGCGCCGATGAAATCATCAGAAAAGGCAAACGCGTCTCTATGTTTAGCCCGTTCACTCATAGCATCTGGACGTTTATAAAAATCTACTTCATTAAACGTGGTTTCCTCGATGGCTTTGCCGGTATTTTGGTTGCCAGCCTGTCAATGGTGCATGTCTTTGTTAAATACAGCAAAGTCATCGTTAAACGAAAACTTAATTCATCAATATGAATATTCTCGAATTATGTCTCTCATCTGGATTAGGTGGCCTCGAGCTCTACGTCTACCGTGCCAGCGAAGCATTGAAAAAAAACCATAATGTCACGACGGCACTACTGAAAGACAGCAAACTGGATACGTACTATAAAAAGCATTCCACAATTAATCGTATCTATATAAATCGCAGTAAAAACCCCGTGCCCATTATTAATGCCAGAAAACTGGCAAAAATTATCGATGATAATAAAATTGATCTTGTTCATATGCACTGGGGAAAAGATCTTGCTATCGCAGCACTCGCGAAATTTTTTTCAAAAAGCAAACCAAAACTGGTCTATACACGACAGATGATGATCACTCGTTACAAGAATGACATTTATCATCGCTTTTTATATAAACAGCTCGATTACTTGCTAACAATAACAAAACAGCTGGAGACATTATGCAAGGCCTTTATTCCAGCGAAAAATCTCCACATTAGAACTCTTTATTATGGCGTCACCAAACCAAAAAAATTACTGAGTAATGCTGAAATACAAGAACTCAGAACCACCAAAAAATTTGTCGCAAGCGATTTTATCATTGGCTTATTCGGTAGACTGGAGGATGGTAAGGGCCAGCATCTCTTGATCAAAGCCTTAGCCATAGCTAAAAACAACAACGAAAATATCAAAGCGCTGATCGTAGGTCATGAAATGACTGCCGGTTATCGTGACACATTATTAGCATTAGCAAAATCACTCGATGTTGTCGACCAGATAGTTTTCAATGATTTTGTCGATAATCCTCAAGAATTGATGCAGATATGTGACTGCATCTGCCTGACGACTTATGAAGAAACTTTCGGACTGGTCTTGCCGGAAGCGATGAGAGCAGGTATCACCGTTATTGGCAGCAATAGTGGCGGCGTCCCTGAAATAATCGATCACCATAAGACAGGGTTGTTATTCGAAAGCCGAGACGAACAAAATTTATACCAGCAGATCAGTCTTCTTTATAATAACCCTGAACTCAAATCAGCCTTAGCCAAACAGGGTAAAGAAAAGGCGGACGATATGTTCGATTACGATTTACACTTTAACTCACTGGATAAGATTTTTACGGAAGCCGTTAAACAATGAGTATAAAAATTCTTGCAGTCCGTGTTGGGCGTGTCGGTGACACGGTAATGATGACCCCAGCTCTTACGGCACTACTGCAATATTACCCCGGTGCCGAAATCACCTTGCTTGTTAGCCCTGTAGGCAAACTATTACTAAATGACTTCCACCCCAATATAAAAAATATCTGGACCTGGAACCGGAGCGGCCTGATTAGACCTGCGCTCGATAAACGCGATATTTTAAATAATCTTACAACGACACATTTCGATAAAATTATATGTTTTGATACCAGCCCGCGCATTGCATCTCTATTTGCAGGTATTAACACTGAATTTCACCAGTACAAGGGTTCATCAGTTTTAAAACACTGTGCAAAAGCCTATCTCGATTTCCTGGCAGAAGCATGTAAAAAACCTGTTATCGATACCTACAATTATCTGCCGATCAAAGAAGATGCCCGTATTCAGGTAGAGCAAGAATTGAAAACATATGGTATTCATAGTGATGACACATTATTAATGATCCATCCTACCTTTAGCGGCTATTCACGGTTCGGCATCAGAAAAAGAAAAGCAAAACTAAGGAAACTCTGGGCACCTGAAAATTACGGCAACCTGATAACCCAAATAGCTAAAATAAATATTAACAACAAACCAGTAAAGCCTTTCATGGTGCTCTTACCTGATGAGCTTTCATATGGTGAGCGAATACAAAAACATAGCAACAATAAGCTCCTGCTGCTCAAATCAGAATCAACTTTTGAACGCTACAAAGCCATGATCCAGAGAGCTGACGTTTTATTGACACCCGATTCCGGTCCGATGCACATGGCCTCAGCCTTAGGCACAAAAATTGTCGCATTCTTTTCGATGAAAGACCCCGGGGATTGCGGCCCGTACATGCCACCTTCAGAATTTATCATTCTGCGTTCAGAAAACTTCGCCCACCCGGAAAAAGGCATCAATGCAATTGATGTCGGTACGGTATATGAGGCATGTCACAAACTATTATCTGTCAACTAACTACATCGCTCTTCAACTAAGATGAAATCAACCAAAAAAATACTGGTCATACGTAATGACAAAATTGGTGATTTCATGCTTGCATGGCCGTCATTCGCATTATTAAAGAGACAGTACCCTGAAGCAGAGATAACCGCCCTGGTGCCTCGATATACCGCACCTCTTGCAGAACAATGTGAATGGATAGATAAAGTACTCATCGATAATAAACAAACATCATTCATTAAAGACATACTCAATTTATCAAAATTGATCAGAATAAATAATTACGACGTTTCCATCTCCCTGTTTTCTGAGTTTAGGACCGCGATATCGTTATGGCTTGCTCAGGTTAGTATACGGATCGGGCCGGCCACCAAACTAGCACAGGTATTTCTGAACAAAAGAGTCAGACAGAAGCGCTCCAGATCGGTCAAGCCAGAATATGAATATAATCTCGATCTGATCGAATACTACATAAAATCAAATGGCGAAATCCCGATTGCCAGGCCACAGCCTCCTTTTCTTACTTTCGATAAACTCGAGATCACATCCTTAAAAAACCAGTTCATCAGCACATTCTCGGTTCCCGGGAACTCGAAACTTATCTTTATTCACCCGGGAACTGGCGGCTCTGCAATAAACCTGTCTATTGAGCAGTACGCCAAACTTGTCACCGATATCGCGGAAAGAAACAATGTCTATATCGTTATTACTGCTGGTCCTGGCGAGCAAGCAATTGCAGAAGAGCTGTCTGCACAACTACGCGACGTGAAACATCACATCCATTACTCGAATACAGGCTTAATCGATTTTTGTAAATTTATTGGAATCTGTGACATATTTATCAGTGGTTCAACAGGACCGCTACATATCGCCGGCGCTCTGGACATCTGTACTGTTGCCTTCTACCCATCTAAGAGATCTGCCACCCCTCTGCGCTGGCAAACGTTAAACTGCACCCAGCATCGGCTGGCTTTCACAACCGAGAACGAGCACAGCGATGGTTCTTATCAAATCGATCTTAATTCTGCCTACACCTTGATAGCAGAGAAATATCTTGGATAGATTCAGTCGTCTTATCTAAATGGCCTATTGTTTTTCACTCTGAGGCGCCTGCATCTCACGGTACACTCCAAAACCCTCAGGCACCTTCACTTCTTTATCATTATATAATCGTGCGAGAATAAGATTGCCCGTGACGGTCTTAAGATGTGAAGTATCAGCAAAGCTGGCAGAAGACCGAGTGATATCGTTATAGGTCAGGAAATCATAATAACTGGTAATTTTTCGCAGTTCATTCTTAAATTCGATCATTTTTTGCCTGAGCGTCTCGTTGGCATATATCTCATCCTGAAGCTTTCCATATAACGGCGTTATGAACACCTTAAGTTCCGTACCATGTTGCTTACACATATCCACTATTTTCTTTAAATATTCAAAACGTTTTTTACTTACACTCAGGTATGGCGGATTATTTAAAAAATTAGTCGCCTTCCTCTGCTTATCTCTTGCATATATATCTATATATTCTTCGTTATCCGGGTAAAAGCCGAATATGCTAGAAGCCTCACCCGATGCCCCATACATATCAAATCTCTGCTTTTCAGACTTTACACCAAGGAAAGTTTTCAAGGTTTTTATCGATGCTCCGGTGGTATCCCATGATACAAACTCACCAATATCATCGACTCTGTATATGTTTTCATTCAGGAAGTTGATCGTCTTATTCCTAACAAAATATTTATTTGTTACAAGTGCATCATTAAACGAATAAAAGTCCAGACCAAGGACAACTACTTTTGGAAATTTATTTATTTTTTCCAAATGCAGCAAGAAACCCAGAAAATCTTCTGCTTGCGCCGTACCTACACCAAGGTTATAGGTAATACCTCCCGCATACTTACTAAGTACAAGCGGGTTAATCAGGTAGACCCGGCTACTCCCAAGCATGACATTATCAATTCTTTCTAAATTATTTATTGCTATAACTTTTTCAGATCTATCATCACTTACCAGCTTAACGGGTATATTTAAAATGTTTTTTTGCGTAACACTAAACGGGTCAACAATATAATTAATCGCTCCTATGACGACAATTAACAAAGTCGATAGTGTGATAAATGTTAAAAACCATGATTTAGTGTGCATAAGATCAGAAGTTAAAGTATAAAAATTCGCTTGCCTTATTCATGTTCAGAACAGAAATAACAAATAACAATGATGCGAAAACAGCTGTCTTCCTGCTGAATGATGCTGTCCTAATTAATTCATTACTGTTTTTCATTATACCAACCATTACCAGACACACTGCAACATACAGGATGACCTTGTTTTCAGCATATATATTTTGCAGCCATGGCCCATAAGTCACCCCTCTCAGGTCTACCAGAAATCGATAGCCCTGCCAGTCGTAATCAAGAACAAACTGTCCAGTAAACATACTACTCAATACTTTTTTCACTGTTTCGAAATCTTTTGCTCGAAAAAACACCCAGCTGATATTGATGAAGTTAAAAGTAATAAACCAGGCAATAAATTTACTCAGCCTGTAACCACCCATCAACCATAAATTGTGCACCACCATAGCTAAACCGTGTAGTACACCCCACATAATAAATGTCCAACCAGCTCCGTGCCATAGACCTCCTATTAAAAATGTGGCGATGATGTTTCGATACGTGACCAGGTTACTCACCCTGCTACCACCGAGAGGTATATAGATATAATCACGCAGGAATCTGGAAAGCGTCATATGCCACCTTCTCCAGAAATCCTGGATATCAAGCGCCTTATAAGGTGAGTTGAAATTATCGGGTAATTTGATATTAAACAGCAGAGCAGCTCCGATCGCCATATCGGTATAACCACTGAAGTCAAAATATAGCTGTAAAGTGTAAGATAGAGACGTAACCCAGGCTTCGACCATATTGAGCGTCTCAGCATAATCAAAACCATTCGTGGCAGTAACCGCAAAGGTATCAGCGATCACCACTTTTTTAAACAGCCCAATAGAAAAGATGAAAAGTCCTGCTGCGATATTGCTATATTTCAATCGCAGATTCCATCGATTACGCATAAACTGCGGCATCATCTCACCATGATGCACGATTGGTCCGGCTATCAACTGCGGAAAAAAACAGACAAATAAGGAATAGTTCAGAAAATCATATTCCTTTACTTCGCCTTTATAACAATCAACCAGATAGGCAATCTGCTGGAATGTAAAAAAACTAATCGCCAGAGGCAATACGAGATTAATCGTACCTATATCCTGACCCAACACATAATTAACATTCTCTATAAAAAAATCAGCATATTTAAAATAGCCTAAAAGAATGAGATTCACCGAAATACCTAGTATCAGGGCAAATTTACCTCTTTTTGTAGACAATTCCCGCTGAATAACCTCGCCCACTAAAAAATTAAAGACTAACGAGAATAGTAATATTGGCAGGTAATTAACACTCCACCACGAATAGAAAAACAGTGAAGCCAGAACTAGCGCCAGTTTTGCCGAAACAATCCTCCGGCCTCTAATCAATAGAAAATACAGACCAAACGTTATCGGAAGAAATAAAAATATGTATATATATGAATTAAATAGCATTTATTTTTGCACATAATATCTTTGCTTGCCTACATGCGATAGCCGCTAGTCAGGCTCTGCATGCAATTACTTACCGCCAGATATCGCAGACACTGGGCCATAGTAATACCTGCAAAATATAAGATATAAAACCACCTCTTAATTATTTGAGACTTCAGGAATATAGCTGCACCTGACTCATTTAACACTCATGATTTCAAACTTTTTCAATGTTACAATGCGGCATTTGCAGCATGCATATCCTAACACTCGAATATACTGAATAATATGCGTATCAGCCTGATTGTAGCTATCTATAAAGACCTTGAAGCCCTTAAGCTCATCATCGATTCACTCCGGCAACAGGATTACAGTAATTTTGAGCTAGTTGTCGCTGAAGATAATAATGATCCATCAATATCTAATTATCTAAAAACGGTAACTGATATCGATATCCTCCATACCACTCAAGATGACATTGGTATAAGGAAAGCTCGCTCCATTAATAATGCCATTATTAAAAGTACTGGCGATTACTTAATCTTTATCGATGGCGACTGTATTCCCTACCGCTCATTTATATCCTCACACGCAAAGCTTGCTGAAAAAGGCTATGTTCTAAGTGGCAGGCGTGTAAATCTTGGCCCAAGAATAAGCTCATTAATTCGCCATGGACACTTGAAGGCGTCCACAATTGAAAAATTCTTTCTACTCTCGACCACAATACTTATGCTCGATGGCGCAACCCATCTTGGTCAAGGCCTGTACTTCAATCCTGACAATCTCGCACACCGTAAAATAATCTCAAAACGCAAGAATAGTAATGTTAGTTTGCTTGGGTGCAATTTTTCATGCTTCAAAAAAGACATGCTAGCTATTGATGGTTTTGATGAATCGTACATGGGTGAGTCCTGCCTGGCGGATGATACCGATCTACAATGGCGATTTGAGGCCTATGGCGCCAAATCAAAATCATGCAAAATGGCGGCTAATATCTTTCATCTACACCATGGCGCCAGACCACATCAACCTATTGATGGCAAAGCCGAAATGTTAAAAATGCTATCCCGGAAAGCTAATCAGGAATACAGATCCAAAACAGGCATTTCTTCACATCAATCTCATATCGACTAAGTTCGTATACATATTTAAACAATACTAATCATATGTAATACAAATATATGACTCTATGAAATGACCTAGGATCATTAGTTTTATAGGTTCTGTCTACGCCGGCAAATTAGATTCGCTTCGTGTTTTCAGTAAAAATATATTTTAAATACACCTTCATTCAACCTCAGTACAGATTGAATTTGAACTGGTAGACATGACAGTCAAATTATCATGACTCACGCTCTGCATACACCCAGTCATCAGCAAAATCCATTCCGTAATTAAATGATTTTATTGAGTAACCATTCTCCTTTAATGTTGCTATTACAGCATCCTTTGTACGAAACCATTCCCCATCACCTTTGTTCGCCCTAAAATCATGGCACGAAATAATAAAGCGCTTTATAAAACTAAAATCATCAATTCCCTGAACAAGTTCTTTCTCTGCACTTTCAATATTCATCTTAAAAAGATCGATTTTAGTAATTTTATAGCGCTTTAGAAAATCAGGCCATCTCATCGTAGGCACTTCAACATAACCCTGGGAAATATTACCTACTTCCGCATAGGAATGATGACTCACAAACTTCAGTACCTCAGCATCTGTAATAGCATACGGTGAAGCAACAAAGTTTTCACCAAATTGCCTAAAGGTGTTTGCTAAACACTCAAATATAACTGGTTGTGCTTCGACTGCTATATATGTGACATCAGGAGAGATGCCTGCAATATATAATGCTTCATCACCATAACCTGCCCCAAGATCCACTACAACATCATCATTTTTTGGCTGGTAATAATTAAAAAATAATTTTTCACATCGCCACAAAATATCATCATCTTTTGCCAGATGTGAGGGATGACGGATATATACATATTTACCAAATCGGTCATGGCGATAAAAACCCGTTATCTTATCAAATTTAACTCTAAAAAATTTGTCAGTTCTCTTTCTTATACTATTATATATATTCATATTTTTACACCACTAATAAATTAGGATCACGGCCATAAGCGGGCCGAGCTCAGGAATTATCTCAATATATCCGACCATTCACTGACTTCCCGTTCTGTTGAGAAATAATTTTTTGATAATTCCACGTTAACTTTTGATTTTAATTTTTCATCTTCAATAACAGCGACTACATCATGCAATTTTACTGATAATGCATCTACATCTTTATTTTTTACCAAATGAACATAAAACCCCATATCTAGAAACTCAGGGAATACTGTATTATCATATGCAACACATACCACATCATGATGCAATGCTTCGATAAATGCGTTAGGCATGCCCTCACCAAGACTTGGAAACAAAAACACATCTGCATCTTTAAGATATAGACTTACATCTTCAACGAATCCCTCTAGATAAATAGAGTCTTTATATGGCAATCCATCTATAACTTTCTTAAGTTCATTCAAATATTCACTTCCATCATTACCGCCAATTATCTTCAGACTAAATACTACACCTTCATTATAAAGCCCTCGACACGCCAGAACAGCATCGATCTGGCCCTTGCCACTCGCAACTCTTCCAATATGAACAATATTGACACATTTATTATCAATATTTTTATTATTCAACAATTGATCATCAGAAAAATTAAATGAAGGCCTGACCACTCTATAAATAATACGGTCACTAACTGGAACTATTTCTTTTACGTTTCTTGCAAGATGCTCAGAAATAGCCACATGGTAATTAACACACGAATAAATTAACTGATGAAGCACATCTCTCTTTGCTCGGCTTTTTGTCGTGCCGTGCCAGACAGTAACATTCAAATCCCTTCCTAGAAATGAAAAATATAATGTCTTTAATTCGGAAGCACCAAAAAATATTACGTTATTAATGCGAAAGTTATTTATGATTGCTCGCACGCCAAACAACATTGACAGGCTGAATGTCCGACTCCAGAAATTTACCGTTTCACAACGAAATGGATAATCGCCCGCATCGTAAAGTTTTTCTACGAATGAGTCCTGCTTACAGACTAGCGTTACATCCGAAATAGCAGATAAAATTTCTGCAAGCCTGACTGCCGACCGCTCCATACCTCCGGTACCGCTGGAAAAACACATTACGGCTACTGGTTGTTTTTTCTTAGTCATTGATTCTTCAACCAAAGATCTTTTAATTGTTGAGGACATTGATTTCTGCACAAATTATCTGAAATTAATTAGCACAATCTTTCGAAAACATCTTCCGCCGTTATCTCTCGCAGACAATTGGTATGACCCAGCGGGCACACACGCTTGAAACAAGGACTGCATGATAACTTTTTATAAAAAATTTCCATATTTTTTCCTGAACATAGAGGTGGCGTATAATCGGGCGTTGATGAACCATAAATAACATTAATTTTAATACCAACTGCAGCTGCAACATGCATTAAACCTGAATCATTGGTTACAGCCTGTTCCGCACAGGACAATAAATCAACCGCATCAACAAGCTCAGTTTTACCGCAAAGATTGGTAGCATATTGACCCAAACCCTCAATGATAATTTGACCTAACGCCTTTTCTTTGCCAGAACCAATGACCCAAACCTGATAACCTTTAGCTAATAACAGAGCCGCAAGATCTTTGTAATATTTTTCAGGCCATTGTTTAGCTGGCCCATACTCGGCACCTGGCATCATCGCAATAACCGGTCTCGCGAGATCTAAAGCAAGCGCTTCGATTAATCTTTCGCGATTCAGCGTATCCACTTCCAGCCTGGGAAATGGAGTTTCTAATGCACTGTCTAACTTAGCGTCCCGGGCATGAGCCACATATCGTTGCACTGTTTTCTTGAGCGTATTTTTATCCAGTTTTCGCACATCATTCAATAATCCATAACGCATCTCACCGCGGTAACCAGTTCGTACTCTTGCCTTCGCAAAAAAAGGAATTAGCGCTGACTTCCATGACCGCGGCAGCACAATAGCGTGCGTGTAACCTTGCTTACGCAATGTCAGTCCTGTTTTTATCCGTATCCACAATGAAAATTTACCGTGGCCAACCGGTAAAGCGATACCCCGATTAATCTGTGGCATTCTTTCAAGAATAGGTAAAGACCACTTAGGCGCAACCACATCGATAACACAATCAGGATAAATGTTTTTTAGCGTGATAAACAACGACTGCGCCATGACCATATCGCCGACCCATGATGGACCAACAATTAAATATCGCCTCGATTTTTCTATTACATCTGACAAAAAAAATGCCTTCTAGTTAAATTTAACGTAATCATTCTAATTAATTTTAACTACGTCCCAGCTCAACATATTGTCTAGCTACATTTTCAATACTAAATCTTTCCACATGCTCAGGACGCACTGCCATCTTACCCTGCTTTATATCATCCATCGCCATTTTCATTTTTTTCGCCAGATCTTCTGTATCACCCTGTCTTGCCAGATATTTCTGATACTGTTCACCCAAAATTTCTCTGGGACCATGCAAACAATCAACACTAACAACAGGGGTAGATAAGGCAAATGACTCTAGTAGAACAGTAGGCAGTCCTTCATAATCAGATGACATCACCATCAGTTGTGCATTTTTTATAACAGGATACTGATTTAATATATTGCCGGTCATTTCAACTTGACCACCGAGGCCGAGCTGTTCTATTTTTTTCTTAATATTCTCTCTTTCCTGCCCATCACCCACCAGCACCAATTTACAATCAAGTCCTGATAACTTAAATGCATCCAGTAGTATATCGTGCCGTTTTACCGGATTCAGCCTGCCGACGTGTACAATATATTCACCCCTATCGCTAATATCACTCTGAGCAGCTAGAGATGTTATTCTTTCAAAATTCACCCCGTTGTATATCGTCCTGATACTCCGCGGTTTAATTTTAACTACATTAAGCAAGTCCTCTTTTATACCTTCAGATACAGCAATTATGTTTTCCTTATCCAGAATCCGCTTCAGTCGCAGCCACCTAACTAACCGCTTCAAGCCTTTTCTTCTGAACAAACTACTGGAGGAAACTGATTCGAGTATGCAGTAATACACATTCTTCATTCTTGCGATATGCGTCAAACGATTTGATAGATTTAAATTTGAAGTGATTACATCAAATTTTCCATCCACGCTTTCAAGATTTGAAACATATTTACGTAGACGAAATGCATAAATCAAATCCTGGGGGAGGAACAGTAACTTCTTATAACCTAAAACATGTAAATTAATTTCCTTTGGTACTTTAAATGAAATATCATCTCTAATAATCAGAACGCTTACATCATGACCTAGCTCGATCAATTTATCAGATATACTCAGAACCATCTTCTCAGCGCCACCAGTACCAAGCGCATCAATAATAAACAAAAATCTCATTATCTATCCCCAGATATGATTCAATCTTTCACAAAACCGTACTGTTTCACAATTTCTATATTGTTGCGAAGATGATGTGCATTGATTGTACCCACAATCATGCTGCTAACCGCGGGCTTACTTAAAACATGCTCAAAAGATTTCTCTATACCATGGCCACCAGCAGCAACACCTGCATAACCACTCAATAGGCCTTTTTTTACTACCACGCCTTTGTTTAATTCTTTCGCTTTATCCAGAACCACCTGTTCTTCATTATATTCAAGATTGCAGGTCGCCATCACTACATCGCAATGCTCAACTACCCACAAACCACCTTCCACGGTTTTACTCGACATACCGAAGGCTTTAATCAAGCCTTTTTGTTTTAGTTTATCCAGTTCAGCTAGAGCATCCGTTTTATGAATGATATTCATATCATCGCCACTAGAATGGACCAGGACAACATCAAGATAATCGCGTCTTAATTTTCTTAAACTGTTCTCGACACTTTTGCGGGTATATTCTGCTGAAAAATCAAAACTTGATTGACCATTTTCAAAAATCTCACCGACCTTGGTTTCGATAACCCAGTCGTGACGCTGCGTCAGAAGTTTGCCCAGGCGTTCTTCACTAGTACCATAAGCGGGCGCGGTATCAATAAAATTAATACCGAGATCCCATGCCAAAGCCAGGAGTTGCGTAACAGCTTCATCATCTGGAATTTTAAATTCCTGAGGATACTTTACCTGTTCATTACGACCGAACTTGACCGTACCCAAACCCAGCACACTAACATCAATACCGGTTGAGCCCAAAGGTCGTTTTGCAATCACATTAACCACCTTGATTCTTCGTTCCATGGCAAACTTGCATACTCGGGATGAACCCATGACGGTAATTCATCATCGTTCACGCAAGACAGCTTTTCATTATTAATTATTTCGAGAATGCGTTCAGCCATTATCGGCGACAGCGCCATTTTTGTTGGCCACGCAGTAATCACTTTGCCCTGCTGTTCTACATAAAACGTATCAGGCCGTTTTGTACCCGGCTTCTTTACTTCGGCACGATTAATATCCAGTGTTGCCCACTGACATTTCGACTGATCCAGCCACGGTATCAACTCAGCCAGCTCAGCTTTGGCCTGTAAAACTTGCTCTGCATCAGAACGAGCAATACCATCTTCAGCCAGCTGACCGCCCAGATACCAGACCACTTCACCTTTCTCATCATGATTAGATGTAATCGTGATCCGAGGATTAACGCTACCAGCCATACAATGAGCGAATACCATTTCAGTCAGGCCACCGCGCAACATGACCATTTTCAGTGGGCGCAACTGCATTTCGGGTTGTCTTAAACCTAATTCGGATAATAATTTTTCATTGCCCTGACCAGCAGTCAGTACGATTTTTTTAAAATCGAATTCATAACGTTGATCATCCTGAGCTTTGACCGACAATCTGTCATTGTTATATTTAATACTGTCAGCTTTGATTGCCAATATCGATTTCCCAACCGGTTCGGCAATAGCCTGCACTACACTCATGGCATCGAACACCGGTTCATCCAGCGCATAAATTTGACCTTTGAAATCCGCATGCTTGAACAATGCGGGACTGGTTTTTTCATCAAGCTCATTAGTACGAGCGCGCATCACCTTGCTGGCAAAAAAACCGGAAACACGGGAAGTTAAACTGGAGGTTGACCACAGATAGTGCGCTTCTGATAACAGCATTGCACGACTTAAATCCAGCACGCCCTTACCATTGAGACAAGCACGCCACAGTGCAGGCATGTCAGCAACTGCTTCTGAGGAAGCGGTTAGTTTTCCAGTTAAGGCGTATTTGGTACCACCATGAATAATACCTTGAGCAAAACGGGTTTGCCCTGCGCCCAATGATTCTGCTTCCAGCAACACTGTTTTGTAACCTGCCTGTTTTAACCGGGCCAAAGTCCACAGGCCAGCGATACCACCTCCTACGATAAGCACATCAACTGAAACAGAAGTGCCTGCAGTCATTAAATCGATGTACCTTTGCCTCGAATCGAGCCAATGATTTCTGTCGTTGAAACACCGTCCACATATGACAACACCTTAACCTGACCACCAGCTGCTCGCACGCAATCTCCACCAGGAATTTTATCCGGATCGTTATCACCGCCTTTCACTAAAATATCCGGTTTTAATTCACAGATTAATCTTGTTGGTTCATCTTCGGTAAATGGCACGACCCAATCGACACATTCCAATGCTGATAGCATGCGCATTCTATAATTGACTTTATTAACTGGACGATCTGCACCCTTCAACCGACTAACCGTTTCATCAATGTTGACTGCCACCACCAGGCGGTCACCAAGTTGACGTGCCTGTTCTAAATAAGTGACATGGCCGGCATGCAAAATATCAAAACAGCCATTGGTCATGACGATAGTTTCGCCATGTTCACGGCAGGCTGCGACGGCTTTGAACAAACTTGCCTCATCGAGCACGCCACGTTCCACTACAAAATATTCACGATTCGCCAGCTGTAGCTCTTCTACGGTAACACTGGCTGTACCCGATTTAGCCACCACTAGTCCTGCGGCAAAATTGGCCAGTGCCGTACTCTGCGGTAAATCCTGACCTACGGCCAGTGCTGCAGCCAGTGTTGAAATCACCGTATCACCCGCACCGGTGACATCATATACTTCGCGTGCGCGTGTCGGTAAATGCGTTACCGTTTTATTGCTTTCGATCAAACTCATACCGTGTTCACTACGCGTAACAAGCAAGGCACCCAACTGGTGTTGCTCACACAATCGTTTAGCTTTCTCAACCAGCTCTTCATCATTGGCACAATGCCCTACTACTGCTTCGAACTCGGAGAGGTTAGGCGTAATTAAACTGGCACCGGCATATTTAGAAAAATCATTGCCCTTTGGATCAATCAAGATGGGAATATTTTTTTTCTTGCACAAAGCAATCAATGTCTGAATATTGCGCAAACAACCTTTGCCATAATCTGAACAAACCACCACGTCATGATCATCTAATAACTTAATGAACTCAGCTTCCATCGCCGACAAGTCCTGGCCGACAAAGCCATCTTCAAAATCCAGTCTGATTAATTGCTGATGACGACTCATCACTCGCAACTTGGTGACTGTGGCATTATTTTTAAGTTTGATGAAACGTGTATTAACACCCGATGCCTGCAAATTTTTCTCTAGCGCATTGGCAGCATCATCATCACCAGTTAGACCCAACACCGTACTTTTTGCACCTAACACCGCAATATTCAAAGCGACATTACCGGCACCGCCAGGGCGTTCTTCAATTTCACTAACATGCACCACTGGTACAGGTGCTTCCGGCGATATACGCGAAGTTGGTCCGTGCCAGTAACGATCAAGCATTAGGTCGCCGACCACTAATACTCTGGCATTTTTGAAAGAAGGTATTTGAACGTGCATGATTATTTCTTATTCATCCTTTAGGATGTACACACAACCACAATACGGACATTTGGCCGAGCCGGTTTCTTCTACGGGAATATAAACTCGTGGATGTGAATTCCACAAACTCGAACCCGGCATCGGACAATGTATCGGCAATATATTGCTATGCACCTCATGCACCATAGTATCATTAGGCACATCGAGATCAGTTTGATCTACCGTTTTTGGATCAGGCATTTCTAGAAACTCCCATTAAAACTTTTTCAACAAACGACTAAACCAGTGTCAGCCATTCAGGATGCATATCCAGACGGCCATGCACCAGATCAAAATACATTGTCTGTAATTTTTCTGTAATCGGACCACGACCACCAGCACCGATAATACGATTATCCACTTCTCTCACTGGTGTCACTTCCGCCGCAGTACCGGTGAAAAAGACTTCATCGGCGATATACACTTCATCGCGAGTGATGCGTTTCTCGCGTAATTCATAACCCTGGCTGCTCGCTAATTCGAACAATGTATTTCGGGTAATGCCATTCAGCGCTGAAGTTAAATCCGGCGTGTAAATCACACCATCACGCACAACGAAAATATTCTCACCACTGCCTTCGGCAACATAACCTTCGGCATCCAGCAACATGGCTTCATCATAACCGCAGGTCAACGCTTCCTGTAGTGCCAGCATAGAATTGATATAGTGACCATTCGCTTTGGCCTTGCACATGCTGATGTTGACGTGGTGACGGGTGTACGAAGAAGTGCGGATACGAATGCCTTTTTCCAGCGCATCTTTACCGAGATAAGCACCCCATTGCCAGGCAGCCACAATCACGTGTACTTTCAAATTGTCCGCACGCAAACCCATGCCTTCCGAACCATAAAAACACATCGGGCGGATGTAAGCGGTTTCAAGATTATTTTCTCGCACGGCCTGACGCTGCGCTTCACTAATAGTGGCTTTATCAAAGGGCATTTTCATCTGCATGATGTGTGCAGAATCAAATAAACGACGCGTGTGTTCTTCAAGACGAAAAATGGCCGTGCCTTTGTCCGTCTTATAAGCACGTACACCTTCAAATACGCCCATGCCGTAATGCAATG
Organism: Gammaproteobacteria bacterium; assembly: GCA_029881035.1. Taxonomy (GTDB): domain Bacteria; phylum Pseudomonadota; class Gammaproteobacteria; order SZUA-229; family SZUA-229; genus LH-M37. The sequence continues at coordinate 19,727 of JAOUNI010000048.1, forward strand.
TATGGGTAAGCACGTGCACCCTGGCATCACGCCATGGCACCATCTCACCATCAAACCAGATTACGCCGTCACGGTTATCCATGGTTTGCATTATTTATCTCTCCACAAATTCATATAGTTCACCAACTGCATTTATCAAAATTGTCGCGACAGGCATCACTGTCATTATTCATTTTCTTTTTCAGGCATCAGGCGCTGCCAGATAGCTTGAATTTTTATTCTATAGGCCGACATCATCTCGTTATCCAGCGACTCAATCATCAACGCCTGCCGGTTGACCTGCTCACGATACTTTCTGTAAGCCTGACTCAGTGTCTCTGACTCTTCGGCAGTGAACCAGCCGCTGGCCACCAGCCGGCTCAGAAAATCGAGCGTCGAGGTACTCACCAGCAGATCGGCCCGCGTTTGCGCGTGTAATAAAACACCCGCCTGCGCCAGAAATTCAATATCAACGATACCGCCTGCATCCTGCTTGATATCGAAAAGCATGGTCTCTTTGCTACCGAGATGATCACGCATTCTGTAACGCATTTGTGCAACGTCGCCGCATAAAGCCTCGGCTTCGCGCTTGACCGCCAAAACCGAAAGGCGAATTCTATCAAATTCCTGCCGTACGTGGTCATTTCCAGCGACAATACGTGCCCGAATTAGCGCCTGATGCTCCCATGTCCAGGCCTTTTCTCGCTGATATTGCTCAAAAGCATTCAAACTGCTCACCATCAGCCCCGATTTGCCTTCGGGTCGCAGACGAATATCGGTCTCGTAGAGCAGCCCGGAAGCCATGCGCGTAGCCAGAATATGCAGCACTTTCTGCGCGACCCGACTGAAAAAAGTGAAATTATCGATCACTTTTTCGCCCGCCGCATTACCCTGCGTCTGCTGCTTCTCGCCGGCACTGTTATGCAGGAAGACAATGTCCAGGTCAGAGCCATAACCCAGCTCATGCCCGCCCAGCTTGCCATAAGCAGCGATGGCGATACCGGGAAAAACCTCTTTGCCATCTATGATACAGGTGGGGAGACCATGCTTCTGGCCGATTTCATCCCAGGCCAGTTGCAACACTTTTACCAGGATGACTTCCGCAATATGGCTCAGTGTGCTGCCGACATCGGTCACGCTCAGAATATGGTTCACATCCAGCACCGCAGTTTTCATCACCTGGGTATTTTTGAACTGGCGCAGCCGGTCCATCACCTGCTCCAGATCACCCGCCGGCACGGACGACAACAAATATTCCAGCTCCTGCGCCAGCGCCTGATAATCTTTGCTCTGATAGAGCTCGCCAGCGTCGAGCAATTCATCCAGCAGCAGCGGGTGCGCCATCAACTGCTGCACAAACCACGCACTCGCCGCGCACAGCGAGAGCATCTGCGCACGCGCCTGCGGATATTCCAGCAGTAAATTGAGGTAGATCTGACGCCCGGCGACCGCAATCAGAATCTGCAAAACACGATCAAGCAATGTTGCCGGCTCGGGAAAAGCCGCGATCGCCTGGACTAATTTTGACAGTAATTTCAACAGACGCTGGGAGGCCTGCTCAGACAGATGCCGGATTCTGGCATCAGCGTGAAAAGCATCCAGCTTTACCAGCACCGCCTCGGCATCAGAAAAACCATGGTCCGTGAGCCAATGCTGTAGCTCAGCGCGGTCAGCCACATTGGACCAGTAAGACATCATAGCCCGCGCCTGAACTTCGTCAGCCGAACCCTCGTCCTCTTCGCGCGAAATAATAGTCTGGAAAACCTCATGTACATTATTTCGATGCGCTTCAATTTCAGGCAGCAGCGACGGCCAGTTGGTCGCCCCCATGGCCAGCGCCAGCCTCTGCCGGTCGGTATCATCCACCGGCAGATTATGCGCCTGCGCATCCCGGTTCATCTGGATTCGATTTTCCAGCCGCCGCAGAAAACGGTAGGCCTGCTGCAGCTGTTCGACTTCATGGCTATCCAGCAACTTCATGGCTTTCAGCAAATCCAGCACCTCCATAATGCCGCGCAGTTGCAGAGAAGTATCGTGACCACCACGCAACAACTGGAACGTCTGGCCGATAAATTCGACCTCACGAATACCGCCGCGCCCCAGTTTGACGTTATCCTCAATTCCCTTGCGGCGCACCTCTACCTCGATCATCGCCTTCATTTCACGAATCGATTCGAACGCGGAAAAATCCAGATAGCGCCGGTAGACGAATGGCCGCAGCATGGACTCAAGGTAATCAATATCCGCCTGATCACCCGCCAGCGCCCTGGCCTTGATCATGGCATAGCGCTCCCAGTCACGACCCTGCGACTGGTAATAGTGCTCGACCGCAGCAAAACCCATTACCAGCGGCCCGCTTTCCCCGTAAGGCCGTAAGCGCGTATCAACCCTGAAAACGAAACCATCTTTGGTGGTTTCATTGAGAAACTTGACCAGCTTTCTGGCCAGCCGGAGAAAAAACTCGTGATTGGATAAACGCCGACCGCCCTGCGTTTCACCTTCTTCCGGGTAAACAAAAATCAGATCGATATCGGAAGAGAAATTCAGCTCATGCCCGCCGAGCTTACCCATGCCCAGCACCAGCATCGATTGCGGCTCACCGTCCTCGCTCATCGGCACGCCCATGACCTCAACCGCCTGGTTGTGCAGATAATCCAGCGTCACCGAAACCATGGCCTCGGCAAAATCACTGAGCTCGGCCAGCACCTGCTCCAGCGAGGCCAGATCATCCAGGTCACGCCAGGCAATGCGCAACATTTCTTGCTGCCGTTGCAAGCGTAGTGCTTCCATCACTGCCTCGTCATTATCAGCCGCTTCGGCAATAGCCTGCTCGATACGGGTTTTGTAATCGGATAAAACCAGATCGGATTCCAGCCCCTGATCGAGCAA
>JAOUNI010000049.1 GCA_029881035.1 Gammaproteobacteria bacterium
TGAGAAATTTTATTAGGGCCCCTTTAAATCAAGGTTATTAAAATTAAATTCTGAATGAGTTAATTGGCACTAATAAACTGTGATTATCTAGGCTGAATGTTGCTGTTTACCTGAACTATCGACAGGCCTCATTCGACTCAAAGCAAACGTTCGTGGGATTGTTTCTGAGAGTCCGCTATCACCACATAACGGATATTTAGTAAACCCTAATGCAGTTCCTGCAAATAGCCAAAGCAGAAATTTCGATTGACTATAGAATTTTTCAATTACACACTGTTTTCATGTAACTTATATCACTGACTTAATTTCACATAAACGTTCTAATATATTCATCAATTAATAACTTGTTAGTAATGTATTCCATCTGACAAGAATTAAGACTTTGTCTCGTTTTCCATGATGAGAATCAATGTGATAGACTCAACTATCTTCTTCGGAAGAATGCTCATTAAGATTATCTGTAACCGGAAGTGCAATATATCGAAGTATGAGAAATCCTATCATCCCTGCAAAGATCACTGCGCCTGTTCTAGGTGACGTAGTCCATCGCGAGCGTTTATATAAGATTATTGATGAGAGCTCACAAATCCCAATCATCTTTATTTCTGCCCCGGCCGGCTATGGAAAAACAACATTAGTTAATGCGTATATAGAAAAGAGAAATATTCCTTGTCTTTGGTATAAGATCGATGCTGGTGACGGAGATATTTCTTCATTCTTTTATCATTTTGGTATGGCAAGTAAAAAATCAACAGGCAACAAAAAGGACATGCCTCTATTAAAGCCTGAATATCAACTGGGTATCCCTGCTTTTACAAGACATTATTACCGTGAGTTGTTTGCTCGACTGTCTCCCTGCACAATGGTTGTTTTTGATAACTATCAGGATGTGGGTAAGGACTCTACACTACACGACATAATGCAAGAAGCAATTCAGGAAGCCCCTCAGGGTTATTGTCTTGTTTTTATTTCTCGTGAAGAGCCGCCATGTGGTTTTGCAAAGGCTAGCGCAAATGGTGATATGTTGAAAATCAGCTCAGAACTTCTTGCGTTTACCTATGATGAAAGTGTGCAGGCTGCAAAACTATTGGGTATAGATAAAAAATTAGATATTGATTTATTAAAAAAAATTCATTCGTGTACAAAAGGTTGGGTAACAGGGTTTAAATTACTACTTAATAAAAAAGATGAGCTCAAAGATATAGGAGTTGATCTTGAAACAGCAAGCCAGGACATTGTGGTTGACTATTTTTTGGGCGAGATATTAAGTCATATTGACCCTGAGACAAAAATGTTTTTACTTAAAATATCTGTACTACCTAGTATTACAGTATCTTTAGCAAAACAATTAACAGGGTTAGCCAATACAAAGAAAATTCTTAATGGCCTTATTCAAAAACAGTTTTTTACCACGCGGCATGGGCGATTTAAAGCCACATATGAGTTTCACCCATTGTTTCATAAGTTTCTGGCGCATCAACGCGAAGAACAACTAGCTCAACCAGAGCTTGACGATATTTATAACACTTCAGGCCTCCTGTTAGCAGATGCTGGTGATTATGAAAATGCCATAGAACTACTGGTAAAAACAGAGAACTGGGATGTCGTTATAAAAATACTGGAGAAACATGCAAAAAGCCTTATTGAACAAGGACGAAATTCTCAATTAATAAGATGGATCGATAGATTGCCTCCAGCTAAATTAGCTGATTGTCTCTGGATTAACTACTGGTATGGAGCTGCTCTAACAAATTATGATAATAATACAGCTAGAGACAGATTTACAAAGGCCTACCAGCTGGCAAAAGATAATAATGATATTCAGGGGCTTTACTTAAGCTGGTGTGGCATTGCTGATACATTCACCTTTGCCCATAATAATTTTTTAGAATCAATTTCATGGATAGATGAGCTTCACTGGCTAAGAGATAACTTTCCTAAATATCCGAGCATTGAAGCCAGAGCGCGACTTATTCTTTCAGCAGCCATGTTGTTGATCTGGGCAGACCCAAAAAGTCCGGAGCTCATTTATTGGATGAAGAAAATTGAGCTAGTCTACAAGATTATCCCTAATAAGGCTTTAAGGATATTATGTGGAATACAGCTGATACTGGATTATGGGCAGCGTGGTGAAGTTGCAAAGCTCAGGCATATATCAGATGCGCTTAGAAAATACATAAACAGCGAAGAGACACCAGATTTTCTCGTGCTTTTTTTAGAGACAATATTAGTGGCCTGCGATTACTTAACAGCGGAATTTAAATTAACTAATGAGGATATTGATGCTGCTTACTCACGATACGAAGAAGTAGGTCTTGATTTTTTTAATGGTTTCGTTCTATCGCATTCTATATATCATGCTGAGTTAAAGGACGACACAGAAAGAGTAAGACAATTACTTGACGCTTACAGGCCCAATATTTCTGAGGACAGTGATCTTGATCTTGGTCACTATCATCATCACGAAGCTATTTATTCAATGAATATTAATGATACTAACAGGGCTATCCAGCACGCTCGTTTAGCCATAGAACTGACTGAAAAAGCACATGCTCCTTTTCCTGAATCGGTAACCAGGACAATGGGGGCTTATATATATACGGAACTAGGTTGTTATGATCAGGCTATTGTAGAGCTTGAAATTTCTGAGAATATCCTCGCAGCATACAATAGCCATTCTGGATTAGCCCTAATTTTATTGGTTCGTAGCTGGATTGCTTTAAAAAATACTGAGCATGACAGCATGATTTTACATCTGACTGAAGCGCTTGATATATTTTATGAAAAAGACATCCGCTCACTTTACCTGTGGCCACATAAATTAATCAATAATTTATGTGCAGTAGCGCTGGAAAATAATATCAGGCCGGAATTTGTTAAGCAGATCATTACAACTCATAAATATAAGCCACCTAACAATCAATCTGTCTCCGAACACTGGCCTTACCCTATTAAAATATACACGCTCAATCGTTTTGGTTTAGTAAAAAATAATAAGAATATACGGCTAAGTGATAAAAATCAGCAATTCATGAAAGCATTGATTGCTTATGGCGGGCGTGATGTACACGAAGAAACCCTGTCAGACGCACTTTGGCCAGATACGGAAGGTGATGCGGCCCATCAGAACTTTGCCACCACTTTACACAGAGTGCGTAAGGCCTTGGGCAGTAATGTTATACAGTTGCGTCAGAACAGGGTAAGCCTGAATCCAGATTACTGCTGGATAGATATCTGGGCGTTCAAACGTAATCTTGGTGAGATTGAAAGGTCTTTACTAAATAGTGAACATTCACTGCAGGAGCTTACCGAACGTGCGGTCAGTTTATATCAGGGGCCATTTCTTGGTGTTGATGAGAATGAGCACTGGATACTCTCAGCACGTGAAAAATTGAGTGGCCAGTTTCTAAAAATGCTTAATATTACAGCTGAGTCATTTTGCCAGGCAAAGGAATATCAGCTGGCATTAAGCTCTTACCAAAAAGGTCAGGAGATAGATGATTTGTCAGAAAAAAACTACCAAGGCTTAATCTATTGCCATACTTGTCTCGGTAACCGTACTGAGGGTCTGGCCATCTATGAACAGTGCCGTGAACGTCTCAATACTGCGTTTGGAATTGAACCCAGCAGCGCGACTGAAAAGCTCTATAAGTTACTGAAAGATAGCTGAACAATTTACTCCTCACCCCATTCTCCCCTCCATCACCGATCATTGTATCTGTCTGATCCGAATGTTTTTTTCTTTTAATCAGATCTAATCAGCTTTTTGTACCCAATTTGTAACCATTGTTGTTATACCCTCAATTTTAGATTTTAAAAACAATACACGAAATGTGTTTATTTAATCGAATAATGATTGTGATTGTTGTTCTGTATTGTTTCTAAATCAGTTTAGACCACAAATTACGAACAAAAATTAGGGGTAGTGAAATGAAGTCATATCAAAAAATAAAATTCTTACAAGCAGCAGGCATTTTGAGTTTGCTGTTTTTTAACGCAACCACAGCAAATGCAGGTTTATGTGATGGTTTTACGGGTAAGGCGTTAGGGCTATGCATGGCCTACACTGCAGGCATGAAATGCAATACCGAAGAACCATCTGGAAATGATGCGGCATGTGCAAGAATAGAGCAAAATCTAGTAGAAACAACAGGGGAGCCACTGCCCTGGACATGCCCTGCATTCACATCTGAAAGTATCGTTTTTGCTTATCAAAGTAATGCAGATTCCATTACCAATGTAGATTTTGTTAACCGTACTGCAGAGATAGATTTTTCAGATTTATCAATGATTGCTTTTCATGGTAGCGAGCCCTGGTATCAATATTTTTCAGGATTATCTGTATATATTCAACCCGGTGATTATATGGCTGTGGAACAAGATCACACAGGTGTTGATAACAAGGTAACGCTAAGCCAGGCGCAGTCAGATGCATGTAGAGTAGAAGCAAAAGAGGCTTATGCTACGATTAAAAACATTGCTTGTCCGAATGGTGGTACCTATCCTTCTTCCTGTACAACCAGATTAGATTACTGTGATGCAGGAATTTCCGAGACTAACGTAGAACAAGATCCAGATAGAATAATCAAGCCAGGCTGTGGCACTCATACAATATTATTATTTTAAACAGGGCTCAGTACTTATATTTTATAAACATGGAATGATAAATATGAAAACAAAAAAGCCCTGCCATTAAAGCTTGCAGGGCTTTTTATTAAACATAATAAAAACTATACCAGTGAGTCTGTAATGGATAAAAGTTACATCATCCGTATCTATGAGCAGGAAAATAATTCTGTCATGGGCGTTGTAGAAGATATTGAACAAAATAAACGATTCGGCTTCAGTAGAGCAGATGAACTTTGGGCGCTTGTTACTAATAACAGGCAGGGACATACCGGTACCAATCTGAATAAGGCGGATACATTAGGTATAACAGATGAAATACCACCACCCAGTACAACCAAGGCCTGTTAGGTTTATATGAGATAGATAGTGCATTAAACCGATTTTTGCTGCATACATTGAAATGCCGTTTTGACAGGTTCTTTATGCAGGTAAAAAAATATTTGGGTGTATATGATAGTTAGTTAAAGTAAAAATTAATTTAAAATTAAATGAGGAAAATGAAATGAAGGTAAAACAATTATTAGCGGCGATATGTATCAGTGTGTTTATGCAATCAACAAATGCAGCATTCGTTACATCAACTACTACAAATGGAAATGTTGTTTATGAATATACCTATCAACCTGGTATTAGTGAATTAGAGGTGATATTTAATAACTTACAATCTGTGCAGATTGACTTTGATAATAGCTACGCATATCAAGATGATATTTTCATGAATATCTATAACAATACCGGTACAAGCTGGACTGGTTTTGATTTTGAACTGGTTGGCGTTGGTATTTTTGGACCATTCACTGCGGATCTTAATACAGGTACGCTTGTAAACGCATTATTTCATGAAAATGATCTAGCTACAGGCCTGGCTTCAGGTGTCGAATTGGTGTTTGGTGATTCGGAAGATGTTGGCCTTTATAATGTTGCAGGTTCTGTTAATACGAGTTACTCGCAAAATTATTCACTGATTTTAACGCCCACAACTGTGCCAGTACCTGCGGCGGTATGGTTATTCGGATCAGGGCTTTTAGGTTTGATAGGCGTAGCAAGACGCAAAGCCAAGTGTAGTATTAGTTAATACTACAAGTTGGTATGTGAAAAAATCATAACAAAATAGAGTGGAATAAAATGAAAAAAATACAAATGTTAGTAATGTTGTTTATTAGTGTGATAACGCAACCTGTTACAGCAGCATATATTGATTCCGTTGTTGAAAATGGTAATACATTTACACCTTTCCCCAGTGGTGTTGATTATGAAACTTCAATAGGTGTTACCAGGTTTCAAGTTGAATTTAATAATCTAAATTCAGTACAGATAAATCTTGATAACGAATTTATGTATCAGGATGATATAGGTATGCTAATTGTTAACAATACTGGTACGGGTTGGTCAGGCTTTAATTTTGAGCTGATAGGTGTTGGTTTTTTTGGGCCATTAAGCCTGACTCCGCAGACTGGAATATTTTCTGAGTGGTTATCTTCCGGAAGTGATCCATACACTGGATTAAATACGGAAGCATATGTGGGATTCGACCCTTTTGAATACGTGCAATTTAGTGTCTCTGGAAAAATAGATACAACATTTGTACAACAATATTCCTTAATTATTACACCAACAACTGTGCCAGTACCAGCGGCGGTATGGTTATTTGGATCGGGTCTTTTAGGTTTGATTAGCGTAGCAAGAAGAAAAATATAAATTAATCTTTCGTCGCAATGACGAGTAAATGAATAAAAAATGGGAGAATGACAAATGAGAATTTTAAAAATATTATCAACAGTTGTTGCGTTATTTATTTCAACCAGCACAAGTGCTATAACATATAATTTTTATCAGGGTGGATATACTGAGGGAGCATTTGTCTCTGGCACATTTGAGCTAGAGGATTACAATCAGGATGGGCAACTATCTTCTTTCGCAGGTGAATTGATTGACTTTTCCATGACATTTTCAGGAAATAGTTTAGTTAATGCATTTTCAATTAGTCATATAGAAACAAATTATAATGAGGTGGTTTATAATCTATATGATCTAGGAAATTTTTTAGGTGATGATACAAACACAGGCTACAGCAGCTATGAGCAGATTTCTGCTGCTACTGGTACTGGTCTTCTCTACGGGGCAGGTGCTGCATTAGGAGAACTTTGCGTGTCAGGCTTTGATTGTGGGGTCGTAAATAATAGTGGTGCAGGTGATTATACTTATGAAATGGTTGTAGTTTCTTCAGTCCCAGTTCCTGCGGCGGTTTGGTTATTCGGATCAGGTCTTTTAGGTTTAATCGGCGTAGCAAGACGCAAGAATCATAGTTGTATAAACAATGATTAATAGTGGCTCCTATTTTGGCCGAAAGCCGTCACTTAAAAACACCCCTACGTAAATATCAACCCACGAACAGCTTCGTTGCAATCAATCAGCACTAAAAATAAGAGGGTGTACTAGTTGATTTTTAATTTTAGTTGGTTGTTACCAAAATCAGGTTATGACGTCTGGCTGCTCACGACCGCTTCGTTTTTTAATGTCAGCAATGTCGTTGGCAATTTCGATTAATTCTGCCAGTGCTGTTTGAGTTGGCATATCGTGCAAGGTTACATCGGTTACATATTTTTCTATATAGATACGCAATGTTGCGCCTTCAGTACCGGTACCCGATAACCTGAAAACAATTCTTGATTCATCTTCGAATAAAATACGGATACCCTGATTTTTGGTGATACTGTGATCAACTGGATCGCTATAACTAAAATCATCACAGAGTTGTACTTTGTAACCGGCGTATTCTTTGCCTGTCAGTGATGTTGTCTGTGTTCTCAGGTTTTGCATTAATTCATCTGCAACTTCACTGTTGATGGCTTCGTAGTCATGTCGGGTGTAGTAGTGACGACCGTAACGCTGCCAGTGCGAACGAGTAATGTCTTCAACTGATTGTTGTTTGACCGCGATCAGGTTTAACCAGAACAGCACTGCCCAGATGCCATCTTTTTCACGGATGTGGTCTGAGCCGGAGCCAAAACTTTCTTCACCGCAAAGGGTGATACGATTATCGTCGAGCAAGTTGCCAAAGTATTTCCAGCCGGTCGGGGTTTCGTAACAGTCTATGCCCATGGTTTCTGCTACTTTGTCAACCGCACGGCTGGTGGGTAAAGATCGGGCCACGCCACGGATACCCAGTTTGTAACCGGGCAAAAGGTGCGCATTCGCCGTCATGATGGCCAGGCTGTCGCTGGGGTTGACGAAAAAATCCCGTCCCAGGATCATGTTGCGATCACCATCGCCATCCGAAGCGGCACCAAAGCCGGGAGCGGTCGGGCCGGCATTGAGACGCGCGACCAGTTCCTCGGCATGGGCCAGATTGGGGTCAGGGTGGCCACCGCCAAAATCTTCTAGAGGTACACCATTAATCACGGCATCAGGGTTGGCAGAAAGACGTTTGCCAAATATTTCTCTGGCATAAGGACCGGTCACGGCATGCATGGCATCAAAACACATGCTGAGCAAGCCGGATGTAAACAGTAATTTGATTGTTTTAAAATCAAATAGATGCTCCATCAAGTCGGCATAGTCAGCCACTGAATCAATCACCTCGATGTGCATGTTACCAATACTGCAGCTGTGCTGGTGATTGAGATCAATATCATCGGCCTCGGCAATCTGGTATTCATTGATGCTTTTACTTCTTTCATAAACAGCATCGGTAAATAGGGTGGGAGCCGGGCCACCATTGGCTGTATTGAACTTGATGCCAAAATCGCCATCAACGCCACCAGGATTGTGGCTTGCTGACAGAATAATGCCACCAGCTGCTTTATATTTTCGTATCAGACATGAAACAGCCGGTGTTGATAACAGGCCGTTTTCACCCACCATCACTTTTTTAACGCCGAAGGCTGCAGCCATTTTCAGGATGGTCTGGATGGCGTGGGTATTGTAGTAACGGCCATCACCGCCGAGGATCATCAGGCCACCTTTTAGTTCGGTGGCTTCATTGAAAATGGACTGAACAAAATTCTCCAGATAATGTGTCTGCTGAAAAACGCTGACTTTTTTACGCAGTCCAGATGTGCCCGGTTTTTGTCCGGTATAAGGTGTTGTTGCTACGCTGGTCATATTCTTTTATCTGATTGTGGTTACTCTGATTTTTTTATAGTTACATTACTGCTAACGCAGGTCAAATGTTTAAGTATGATTTACTATAGAATTTACACAAAAGCGTGTTTTTAACATATCGTATTCCATTATGTGGTGAATGATTATTTCATATTTTAAAAAAGCGCATAGTATTATCGTCAAATAAGTTAGATTATGCTTGTGACAATACAATGTGGAGACTGAATAGTGGTTACAGTGTAATTATATTGGAATGAAAGTTGCCTGTCGGCATGTTAAATATATGTAAATAGAGGAAACATAAATAATGTCAGAGCTCACACAGTCGAATGCATGGTTAGCATTGAGGAAACATTACAATGAGATAAAACATACTCATATGCGTACTATGTTTGAAGAGGATGAAAAAAGATTCGATAAATATTCACTGGAAATGAATGAGATTCTTTATGATTACTCAAAAAATCGCATCAACGATGAAACGGTTAAATTATTATTGCAGCTGGCCGATGATGTAAAACTGCCCCTGCGAATAGAAAATATGTTTAACGGGGAAGTGATAAATCATACCGAGCATCGGGCGGTGTTGCATACGGCGTTAAGAGATCAGGGTAATCAGCCTCTGATTGTCGATGGCATCGATATCATGCCCGAGATCAGGGAAGAACTGGCACGTGTCAAGCAACTGGCAGAAAAAATCAGGACACGAGGGTGGCGCGGTGCTACCAATCAGGCCATAACTGATGTCGTTAATATTGGTATTGGCGGCTCACATCTTGGGCCATTGATGGTAACCGAGGCATTAAGGCCCTATACGCTGCATGACCTCAATCTACATTTTGTTTCCAACGTGGATGAAAACCACATTAATGACGCGCTCGAGTATCTGAACCCGGAAACCACCTTATTTATTATCGCCTCGAAAACATTCACCACGCAGGACACGATGGTGAATGCTGAAACGGCACGTCAGTGGTGTATCAACAAGCTGGGTAATGATGAGTACTTACACCGGCATTTTGTCGCCGTTACCTCGAATGTGCCGCTGGCCAAAGAATTTGGTATTGCCGAAGAAAATATTTTCAAAATGTGGGACTGGGTAGGTGGCCGTTATTCACTCTGGTCAGCCATCGGTCTTTCGATTGTTATTGCAATTGGTTCTGATCAGTTTGATCAGTTGCTGGCAGGTGCGTATGAAGCCGATATGCATTTCAGGCAGGCACCACTGGGAAAAAATATTCCGGTAATGATGGCTTTATTAGGAGTCTGGTATAACAATTTCTTCGAAGCCCAGAGCATGGCGGTATTACCCTACGACCAGCATCTGCACCGTTTTCCAGCTTATCTGCAACAGGCAGACATGGAAAGTAACGGTAAAAATGTTGATCGACAGGGTAACCAGGTGGACTACACCACCGGGCCGGTAATTTTTGGTGAGATTGGTATTGCCGGGCAACATGCCTTTTTTCAGTTATTGCATCAGGGCACCAAATTGGTACCGGCAGATATACTCGCTCCGGTTTATAGTATCCGTTGTATCGCCCGGCATCATCGTGCCTTAATGTCGAATGTGTTTGCGCAGACAGAAGCGCTGATGCGTGGAAAAACTGAACAGGAAGCTTATGAAGAGCTCAAGGCTGATGGTCTTGATGAAAAACAAATCAAACAGCTTCTGCCGTATAAGATTTTTCCTGGCAATCGTCCAACTAGCACCTTACTGTTTGATACTCTCAATGCAAAAACATTGGGCAGTATTATTGCCCTTTATGAACACAAGATATTTGTGCAGGGCGTAATATGGAACATCAACTCATTTGATCAATGGGGAGTGGAGCTGGGCAAACAGCTGGCAAAAAATATATTGCCAGAATTAAATGACATCGAACAGATCGATGCACACGATAGCTCAACAAATGGCCTGATCAACCATTACAAGCGCCATCGTCCGAGAAAAACGGGTTAAGTTTATCAGGGTAAAAAAATGCAGATACTGGCCGGTGATATTGGTGGTACCCATACACGACTTATTTGTGCTGACGTTAGTAATGGTGGTCATCATATCCTTGTGGAAAAAAGTTATTCCAGTGCGGATTATGGTGGTTTGGTTCAGGTTATAGATGTGTTTCTTTCGGAGCACAATATCATGCATCCTGTTGACGCTGCCTGTTTCGCTATAGCTGGGCCGGTTGAATCAGGTGCGGCCAAAGTGACTAATCTTCCGTGGATAATCACTGAAAAAGACCTGAGCGTTCAGCTACATACGCCACGGGTAAAACTGATTAATGATTTTGTCGCTGCTGCCTATGGTGCTTCAGATCTGCAGGAGTCGGATATGCTGGTGCTGCAACAGGGTTCTGGGGTTGGTAAAAAGTCAGCACATCCGGAAGCAGTCATTATTGGTGCGGGTACCGGTTTTGGTGCTTCACATCGGGTATGGTTAAACGATCACTATCAGGTTTTTTCCAGTGAAGCAGGGCACGCCGGTTTTGCCCCAGAAAATGCTGAGCAAAACCGGCTTCTGGGCTGGTTGCAGAAAAAATATTCTCACGTCAGCCTGGAAATGCTTTTGTCTGGGAAAGGACTGATTACGATTTATCAATTTTTGCACGAAGTCGGAGATTTTTCTGAGGCTTTAACTATCCAGCAGGCCATGCGGGAAACTGATCCTGCTCAGGTTATTGCCGAACACGCACTTTTAGAAGATGATGATTTGTGTCAGAAAGCGCTGGATATTTTTGTTGATATTTACGGTGCAGCTGCCAGTAATGTTGTATTGCATTATTACCCTGTGACTGAGCTTTATATAGCGGGCGGTATTGCGCCCAAAATAAAAGATAGAATGTCTGCGCCACGTTTCCTTAAGGCATTTTTGAATAAAGGTCTTATGTCTGTGAATATGAAAAAATTGACAATAAAATTAGTCACGCAGGACAAAGTTGGGCTTTATGGCGCATTGGCGTACGTGCGAGCATTTTGTATTTGAGGGAATATTGACTTTGATGGTCTATTATAAAAAACAGGATTCGGGTTGCAGGCGGCAAACCAGGCCTTAATCAGTCTTTTTTGTCTGTTTATTCGCCTAATGTTCCCGTGATGTCCTTCAGGAATGGTAATTGTTTCAGTATTATTAATATTTCTCTCTATACTATACGCCTATTAATTAATTTCCTATTTAGGCGATTTAAGATTGTATGTTTGGATTATTTAAGCAAAAAAACAATAAACAACTAGATGATGTCATTATCCGTGTCGGATCCGCATTGCATAAACAGATCAAGTCAGCAGCGGATAAGGTGAATCAAGCCAACCGGAAAGCCGTATTTAAGCGCATGGACGATGCGGTCACGGCTGGTTATTTATTTGGTTATGTACAGGCGGCATTTGCCGAATTCTCTCTGGAAGAGAAGGAAATGGATTCGTGCATGCGTAAGGTTTTTGACGGTATTTTTCCTGATGAAGGTTATTCTTATGTGATGTCCAAGATTGATCAGCTGAATAATGCCGATGACATGGGGTTGAATATCAAAATTGAGGAAGTGGCTATCAACTTTGGTATGGGTATTGATCTGGGTGAGAATGACGTGGTGGTGAATGGCGGTGGTCTTGACGTGGCGAGCAGTCTGTTTGTCTATCTAACCACGGGCAAGATCAGGGGGATGGATTAAACGACATGGGATATTTGCTATTTCTGATGTTATTCTAATCTTGTCGTGACCTTCGTAAAACGACTCAAATTCGTATAAAATGCGCGGTTTTTTCCTCAAGATTAACGAGGTAGTGATATATGACAACACTTAAAGTCGGCGTGGTAATGGGCAGTCAGAGTGACTGGCCGGTAATGCAGCATGCTGTCCAGCAGCTAGAAGCCTTTGGTGTCGCCTATGAAGCACAGGTGGTGTCGGCTCACAGAACGCCAGATTTGTTGTTTGGTTATGCTTCGAGTGCAAGAGAAAATGGCCTGGCATGTATTATTGCTGGTGCTGGCGGTGCCGCACATTTGCCCGGCATGCTCGCGGCTAAATCGACCGTACCTGTTCTGGGGGTACCCGTGCCTTCAAAATACCTGAAGGGTATGGATTCCCTGTTGTCCATCGTGCAAATGCCCAAAGGTATCCCTGTTGCAACTTTTGCCATTGGTGAAGCAGGAGCGGCTAATGCGGCTTTGTTTGCGATTTCCTTGCTGGCGATTACGGATAAGACACTGGCTGGCAAACTTGATGAGTTCCGTGCACTGCAAAAAGAGGCCGTGTTGGATATGTCTCTTCCACCGCAGGAATAATATTTTTTCCGCTAACACGCTAAAGACTGAAACGATATGACGAAGCAGATACTTCCCGGAGCAACACTGGGAGTTTTGGGTGGAGGACAGTTAGGACGCATGTTTTGTGTGGCTGCCCGCACCCTGGGTTACCGCGTGGTGGTGCTCGACCCGGATGAAGAAAGTCCGGCAGGTCGCATTGCTGATGAACATATTAAAGCGGATTATCTGGATGAGTCCGCGCTAGATAAGCTGGCATCCAGATGTGATGCCGTTACCACCGAATTTGAGAATGTTCCCGCGCAGAGCTTGCGTTATCTGGCAACAAAAACCCTGGTTTCACCTTCAGCTGACGCGCTGGAAATTGCACAAAACCGCCATAATGAAAAACAGTTTGCTCTAAAGGCTGGTCTGAATCCAGCACCCTATTATTTTATTCAATCAGATGCTGATATCGAAAAAGCGATAGAAACTATCGGTGTGCCAGCGATACTGAAAAGCGCCACACTGGGCTATGACGGCAAGGGACAGGCAGTAATTAATAACTCTGAAGAACTGGTTTCGGCCTATCAGTCGATGGGTAAAGTGGCCTGTGTATTGGAAAAGAAAATTGACCTGGCGCTGGAAGTATCGGTAATCGTGGCACGAAATTCTGCGGCAGAGGCCGTGAGTTACCCACTTGCTGAAAATCAGCATCGCAATGGCATATTGCACCTTAGTGCAGTGCCGGCACGCATAGAAGAACCACTGGCAGATAAAGCACGGCAACAGGCTTTGGCACTGGCTGAATCGATGGATTATGTGGGTATTCTTGCCGTGGAGTTTTTCATCTCTGGTGATGGCGAATTATTATTTAATGAAATGGCGCCGCGTCCTCACAATAGTGGACATTACACCAAAGATGCCTGTGTTACCTCGCAATTCGAACAGCAGGCAAGAATGATGTGTGGACTGAAACCCGGTGATACACGTTTAACATCACCCGTGGTGATGGTGAATATGCTAGGTGATTTATGGGAGCCGGATTGGGCGAGTCTGTTGGCGCACCCTGAAATAAAACTGCATTTGTACGGCAAAAAAGAAGCACGCCCTGGACGAAAAATGGGACATTTTAATGTTCTGGCTAGTGATATTGAGCAAGCGCTGCACGTGGCAAAGCTTGCTTTCGAAGAGCTGGAACGATAGCCCCAGCATTCCTTCGTTCTGGATTGGTCTTTTTAGAAACTATTCGGTTTTATTTTAACGCCTGTTCTGGTTTCTACCCCGGTTACCGGAGGAGCCACGATTCTGGTTGCCGTGAGCAGGTCGTGGTTTGCGTTCACGTTTTGCACGTGGCAGTGGTTTGATGAGCAGTTCGGCGGATACTGGCTCATTATTAACACGATGACCAATATACTCTTCGATATCCATTAAATAATGCGCATAATCTTCACAGGCAAAGCTGATGGCTGCGCCACTGGCGCCGGCGCGCGCAGTACGACCAACGCGGTGTACATAATCTTCACCTGATTGCGGTAGGTCGTAATTAAAAACGTGGCTGATTTCGGGAACATGCAGGCCTCGTGCAGCCACATCGGTGGCGACCATGACATCAAATTCGCCATCTTCAAATTTTTTGAGTAGTGTCTGACGTTTTTTCTGTGGCACATCACCAGAGAGCAGAGCAGATTTAATACCATTGCCTTCCAGCCAGGCATCGACATTTTCAGCCACCCGTTTGGTATTGATGAAAACAATGCTGCGTTTAGTTTCTAGTGATTTCATCAAGCCCAGCAATAGAGGGATTTTTTCATCATTGGCCGGGTAATAAACAGTCTGTTTAACTTTATCGGCCGTTTTGGTATTGGCTTTAATCCGAACTTCCACAGGATCTTTCATGTGGTCGTAGGCTAGCTCACTAATTCTGTGTGACAGTGTGGCCGAAAAAAGCAGGCTGAGACGTTTTCCAGGTTCCGGACAGCGATTCAATAAATAGCGAATGTCCGCAATAAAACCGAGGTCAAACATGCGGTCGGCCTCATCCAGAATGACACATTGGCAGGCCTTGAGATCAAAAACATGCTGTTTGAAATAGTCGATAATTCGGCCCGGTGTGCCAATAAGAATATCAACGCCATTGGTTATCTGGTTGCGCTGTTCATCGTAGCCGGTACCACCGTAAGCTAGTCCTAATTTAAGATCGGTATGTTGACCTATGCCTAAGGCGTCTTTATGTATCTGAATAGCTAGTTCGCGTGTTGGTGCTAGAATTAGAGCCCGAGGTTGATTGGTATGTTTATTCTCACTGGCAGGGTGCTTTAATAAATAGTCATAGCAGGCTACCATAAAAGCGACTGTTTTACCGGTTCCTGTTTGTGCTTCACCGGCAACATCCTGACCGGTAATAGCAATGGGAATGCTTTCGGCCTGTATGGGTGTGCAAAACTGGAAGCCGATGTCGTTTAAACCTTGAATGATGCGTGAATCTAGATTGAACTGGTCAAAACGCGTTTCTGTAATGTTAGTATCTGTCATGCGTGTAGCTTAACCTAAAATGGAAACTCTTACATAAAAGGGGTGTACAAATTTGGAAAATAGTCTAAGATATGCGAAAAATGCATGTCTGCCAAGTTCAGGTATGTTTCAATTCAACGATATTTTCTAGCAAAAAATTTACCTCGCACTTTCCAGGTTATAAAAATTTTAGTTCCGGAGGAATTCCAGTAGTGAGCAATCAAATTGTTTATGTTACCGATGCATCATTTGAGCAAGATGTTTTAAAGTCGGAGATACCTGTATTGGTTGATTACTGGGCAGAGTGGTGTGGTCCCTGTAAGATGATTGCTCCTATTCTTGAGGAGATTGTCAGTGATTACGCAGGTAAAGTGAAAATCGCAAAACTAAATATTGATGATAACCCGAATACGCCACCTAAATTTGGTATTCGTGGTATTCCAACATTAATGTTATTTAAAAATGGTGAAGTTGAAGCGACTAAAGTAGGCGCTTTATCAAAATCGCAACTGACTGCGTTTATTGATAGTAACGCATAGTCTTTTATTTAGGGTATACAGGAAAAAACCATAGATAATTATTAATCAAAAATTCGGCTTGCCTGGCAAGCACTTACCTGTGCCGCAAGCCTTGCGGCCAAGGCAAGACTTTTCAGTCTTGCTAAAAAAACAAAAACTTAATTAATCTAACTCAACCAATTCAAAAAAACTTCCTATGAATCTTACAGAACTCAAACTAAAGCCTGTTCAAGAACTCCTCAATTTAGCCGCAACCATGAAACTGGAAAATGTAGCGCGATCTAAAAAACAGGAAATTATTTTTGCCATACTGAAAGGCCATGCTAAAAAAGGTGAGGACATTTCTGGTGATGGTGTTTTGGAAATTTTGCAGGATGGGTTTGGTTTTTTACGAGCGGCTGACAGTTCTTATCTGGCTGGGCCGGATGATATTTATGTTTCACCTAGCCAGATCCGTCGATTCAGCATGCGCACCGGTGACACGATTTCCGGCAAAATTCGCCCGCCCAAAGAAGGTGAGCGTTATTTTGCATTGCTCAAAGTTGATCAGATCAATTTTGAGTCTCCCGAACAGTCACGTAGTAAAATTGCCTTTGAGAACCTGACACCGTTACATCCTGATGAACGCATGACCATGGAACGTGGTAATGGTAGTACCGAAGATATTACCGCACGTATTATCGACATGGTCGCGCCGATAGGTAAGGGCCAACGCGGTCTGCTGGTATCTCCACCTAAAGCCGGCAAAACCATGTTGATGAGCAATATTGCTCAATCTATAGCGGCTAATCATCCTGAGTGTTACCTCATCGTATTGTTGATCGATGAGCGTCCTGAGGAAGTGACCGAGATGCAACGCAGTGTGCGCGGTGAAGTGGTTTCCAGTACTTTCGATGAGCCTGCCAGCCGCCACGTACAGGTAGCAGAAATGGTGATTGAAAAAGCCAAGCGCCTGGCCGAACATAAAAAAGATGTGGTGATTCTGCTGGATTCGATTACCCGTCTGGCACGTGCCTACAACACCGTGATCCCATCATCCGGTAAAGTGCTCACTGGTGGTGTTGATGCGCATGCCTTGCACCGTCCGAAACGTTTCTTCGGTGCAGCGCGTAATATTGAAGAAGGCGGCAGCATTACGATTATTGCCACCGCGCTGGTCGATACCGGTTCAAAAATGGACGAAGTGATTTACGAAGAGTTTAAAGGTACCGGTAATATGGAAATCCATCTGGATCGTCGTATCACCGAAAAACGTATCTTCCCGGCGATCAATATCAATCGTTCCGGCACACGTCGTGAAGAATTACTGACCAGCCCGGATGAACTGCAAAAAATGTGGATTCTGCGCAAGTTATTGCAACCAATGGATGAGATCGGCGCGATTGAATTCCTGATGAGTAAAATGCAGTCCACCAAAACTAATAATGAATTCTTCGATCTGATGAAGGGCTAGTTGTTTTAGGCTAGTTAAATGATCTGACCATCAGGGACGATGGGTCAGGTTAAATGATTCCCTCGCACTGAAAAATTACAAGATTATGGATAATAATCCTGAGGCAAAAGAACAGAAACGCATCGGCACCTTCATGGTCGTACTGATGTGGATTTTGTTACTTGCTTTTTTGATCTCATTTTTTGAAGATGTCATTGATCGGCAGATCAACCCCAATCAAAGTTTGAATACACAATACACCGAAACCGGTGTGCGTGAAGTTGAGTTGCAGCGTAATCGTTATGGCCATTATGTCACCGATGGTTCAATCAACGGCCAACCCGTGGTGTTTATGCTCGACACTGGTGCTACTGGTGTTGCCGTGCCGCAACATATTGCTAAGGATTTACAGTTAGAGCCCGGCATGGCAATTCAGGTGCAAACTGCCAACGGTCTGGCAACAGGTTATGATTCAGTACTTGACCGAGTGGCTGTTGACGGTATTGAACTGAAAAACATCAGGGCGATTATTAATCCCAATGATGACACTGATGTGATTTTGCTGGGCATGTCTTTTCTGAAAAAAATTGAATTTACCCAGCGCGGTGATGTTCTGATTTTGAGGCAGTATACTCAAAAGTAATTATTGGTATTCAGGGCTGATGAGCAAAATCATCAATGGCTTTGTAAACAATAATATCGATTAACATTTCATTGTCATTAAAACACCACTCACCATAAACCGGTGTTTGCACCGCACCCCAGTAATACCAGCCCAGATTAACCTTGATTGAATGCACGCCTTTCTGCAGGCCGGATTTTTCTTTTTCCAGACAGGGCACGCCTTCGCGAACCATTAGCGAACCTTCGGGTTGAATTTTCCTTTTAATTAGTGAAATAGTCTCATCCATACTGGTGCCCGGCTGGGTAATAGCAAGATAATTATGGCGCAGGGTTTGTGGTGATTTGCTCAAGTTTGAGCAGGCAACTAAAGACAGGCCGATGATTAAATTGATAGCTAAACGCATAACAAAATTCCCATAACGATAAAAGCAGGTTTCATATTACACAACATACCGCAATCGGCTTTGATAATCACGCTTCTTTTAGCAAATGATTAAAACTAAAAAACAGTCCGAATTGGAATCAGATTTCAGATGCCAACTCGGACTGCGTATCACCTAACATTAAAGTGGACGTTGATTCCAGCGTATCTGCCATTTCTTTTTGAAAGGCAGGTATTTACCGTACTCATAAATGGCCAGACCACCCAGAATCAGTGCCGTACCCAGCCATACCTGTGGACCAATTACTTCATCATTAATCGCTGCGCCTAGCAACAACGCCGTTACCGGGGTAATTAAAGTAATCAACGCCACACGCTCGACATTAATATTTTTCAGCAAATAATAATAAAGCGGGAACCCCAGTGCGGTGCCAAACACAGCTAGATAAACAATCGCCATTACAGAATGCAGAGGCCAGACATCAGGCAAGCCGGATCTAAAAAAAGCATTGGCAAAAAATAAAGGCGTGGCAACACACAGACTACCAATGGTAATAGAAATAGCTGGCATACCGGGTTTTAATTTCCGGATCAACACTGCACCGAGTGATTGCGATATCGCGCTAAAACAAACTGCCGCGACACCCCATAACGCAGCGTTCGAAATGCTCAGGCCTTCCATAAAGACGACCGCCAGCCCGCTCAAGCCAAGCAACATGCCAACAATACGGCCAAAGGTAAATGAAGTTTCATGCAAAATCAACGTCGCAAAAACGCTGGTTAAAACCGGTGACAGACCAAAGATAACCGCAATCCAGCCCGAAGGAATGAATTGTGCTGCCCAGTAGACAAACGTCATCGCCAGGAATAATGACAGGCCGCTAACCAGATAAATGTGTCGTGCGGCTTTGTTCCAGGGCATAGGTAGTTTCCACAGGCGGGCGATAATCATCAGTGCAAACAGGCCGATGAGCATACGCAAAGCAACACCGTATTCATAACCGATATCAACACCACTCCATTGAATACCGAGGGGCGTAGTGCTCCATACAAGTATGACGATGATATAAGCAGCAGGGACAGACACGTTCTTCTCCATTTATAGTAAGTGCAAAAACAAAAAGGCCGCTGGTTTTTAAGTAGCGGCCTCGGGTAAAAATTTTTTCTGTGCTGGTATTAATTAATAACAGAAGGCCGCAACGAAAACTGCCATACGGGCAGGGCTCGCATGCATCGAATGACTTTATGGCTGTTGAATTTAATCATGGTTTGATAGTCGAGCTTTTTTTATATTTTGTCAACAGAAAATTTTTATAGTCAGAGAAATCTTTAAATTAATATGTCCATGCACCCAGTTCACCGATGGCGGTCGATGCGATTAGATAGTCGACCTTGTTCGTCAATGCCAGTTGCTGGATACGGTTGTGCAGTTTATGGGCGGGCATGGCATCAAGTTCTTTCCCGGAGAGTGGCGCATATCTGGAAACGTAACCCCACATATGCAACAACGTATTTTCAATTAGTCTTGGGCTAGGTGGCTGGCGCAACAGCGTGTACAGTTCAAGCGCAACTTTATCCATTTCTTTCGCGCCCTGTTTGGTTGTCACCCACCGGCCCATGCTTTCGTAAGCCGATATATCACGGGCCATCACCGAATATTTATGCTGTGCCCAAAGTTGCTGTGCATTTTTTGGTAAAGGTATTCTGCCGGGCTCCAGTGTTTGATATTTTTCGGTAAGGATCGATAATTGTCTGGCAGGAGGGTCGATATATTCTTCTGGCCACAGTTCGGGCTTCGATCGCAGCAATACTGGTGAACGGTCAACGTAACCTCTAAGATTCATCTCGGTAACCAGTAATTTATGTCGTTGTTTCAGTGCCCAGCCATGACCAACCCAGCGCAGGGTTTCAGGATGTTTTGAATAACCTTTTTTATTATTTGAAATAATCGAGACGATGCCATGCAGCTCACGATGCTCACCGAGCAGGCTCTGGCGGTTCAGATAACCCGGATCAATATCCCAGACTCTCATTAATAAATACTCGTAGGTGGCAGGGTATTGTTTTTTGTGTTTAATAATATACTGGCAATAGTAATGCAGCAGTTAACATTAAAAAACATGGATAAATTGAGGGAAGAATAGATGAACGCACTCCTGCTCGTTGCCCACGGTAGCCGTCGTCAACAGTCCAATGAAGAAGTCAGAGAACTGGCAAAAATGCTGCATGTTCGTTGTGGTGACCGCTTCCCCGTGATCCATGCCAGCTTTCTGGAGCTGGCCGATCCACTCATTCCCGATGGCCTGCAAAAATGCATCGCTGCAGGCGCGACTAAGGTGACAGTGCTGCCATACTTTTTGAATACCGGCAGGCATGTGGCGGAGGATATACCCGGAATTGTCGAAGATTTCAGAAACACTACATCGGTTGAAATAAACATTGTCCCGCATCTGGGCGCGTCGGAAATGATGCTGGATTTACTGGCGAGTGTGGCGGCTCAGTAGTGCATAGATCTGATTAGCGTTGCGTCATCGGAAGAATATTTATAACCAGTTATGCCCTCTCCAGAATATAGGAGGTGGTGTAGATGAGCATAGAGATGGCGATATAGGAGTACTCTACACGCTTTGTTTTTATGCCATCTTCTCTTGCTTTAAAAAGATCCAGAACAGCCTGCCGGATCAGGAAAGTGTAGAGCACGAAATACAGGAACGGTATGACGTGCACATGAACAGGATAATCGCTAACTTCTTTGTCAAATAAAGCCAGCAACCAACCAATCTGACTGTAGATGCCCAGCAAGCCCAGACCGGCATTGATGAACATCCATTTAACTTCATCACGCCCGAAGATAGACAGATAAAAGATCGTGTAGATGACAATGGCAAAGCCACCGTGCATATAAAGAAAGGCCACCGAGGGCGCATCATTAGAATAAGCCATGAAAAAGCCTGATCCGCCAAATAGCAACATGTGCACAAAAAAGAATGGATAGATCACACGCCAGGGGACCTCATCACCTTTAGTATATTTTCGGTTATTAATCAAAATGTCGCCGTTAAGTTTCATGAAAAGCAGCCTGTGTATTGAATGCCTACAGCCTAAAGTTAGAGATTTTTCATCTGCTTAATTTGACTCAAATTATTGCTGCTGATTTTATTTGAGGATTGGGTTAAATAAAGCGTATGCGCTCCAACTATTACATATGAATTGTTGGAGCGCAGGGCGGTGTTGTTATTTACAGTTTTCGGGCAGGTGTTTTTCGACGACATTGTCACCATAACATTGCCAGTCCAGTTTGCCTTCGACTACGCTGGGTTCTATCACAATGTACTGTGGTTCACCGGTTGCATCTGTACCGACGTGCGCAGCGACCATGCCGTTTTCATAAATGCTGATGGAGTAGTTTTTGGCGGCATCTTCGATAGATTCACTTTCATAACCTAAAGCCTGTAACGATTCTGGCCATTCATTTTTTTCTAATACGTAGGCGGTGACTTTTTGCTGAACAACCTGAGCCTCGGTATAGGCTGATATATGTCGTGCTTTTTGTTTGAAGTCATTATATTGCGGGATGGCAACAGCGGCCAGTATGCCTATGAGTGCAACGGTCATCATCAGTGAGACCACGCCACCACCGGCGCCTGCACCAAGTCGGGGGATGAAAATGGAGAGTATCCAGGCAAACAGGTGGCGTCTTGGGTGTTTTACTTCTTCGCCTTTGCTAAATGCGATGGCGGTAGCCATACGTTTTGTCAGCCACGGATAGTCGCCGGTGAGTTCGTTAAATGACATCCAGAATCCGTTAGTAAAAGCGATTTGTTTTAGATAGGCATCGATGTTGATCGATTTCCAGCGAGTATCACCGGCGGCGATGGCGGCGATGGCGGCTTTGATGTCATCTTCGCTCTGGCAGCAGGCAGCGCCGTAACGATCACAGGTATATTCTTCGGCTCTGCGCAGTGCCGTGCCGATGATCGGGAAGATGGAGCCCGGTATAATAAAGCCGTTCCAGACTAAATGTTTTCTGTGGATG
>JAOUNI010000081.1 GCA_029881035.1 Gammaproteobacteria bacterium
CAAAACCTGTCCGTCAAAGACATGATAGTGAGCAATGCGCAGGGCGAGATCACCGGCGCCTATCCGTTCACCTCAGAAGCCCGTCAAAGCCGGGTCGAACTGAATGGCCACACGGTCTACGCCATGTGCGCCCTCGATGCGCTGGCTCCGGCCGCCATGGCACAATGCAACAGCCGCGTCATATCTGAATGCGCCATAACTCAGCAAGCCGTCATCGTTGAACTGGATAACCAGAAAATTCTAAATGCTGATGCGGCTTGCGATATTTTTGTCGGCATCAACTGGCAGGCCGCCTGCTCAAAAACCAGCTGTGCCGCCAGCCTGTGCACTGAAATGATCTTTCTGAAAGGCGAGGATACTGCTCGTCAGTGGCAGACAGATGATCCAAGCAACCGAGAATTGTTTATACTTCCCGAAGCATTACAGTTTTCAGCAGATTTTTTTGTTCCACTCATAAAAAAACACCCCAAACAGTAAAGAGAATATCACTTTCATTGCAACAACTGATTATTCATTAGTAATAAAATAATGCTGCAGCGCTCATTTATGGCGCAAATATTCTATACTCGTCAAATGATCTCATGTTTAGAATGGAATATAAGCATTCAATCATTCATCACTTATATTAAGAGGTCGCTTTAATGCCTAAGCTTTCAAAATCCGTTATTTATTTGTCCATTTTATTCGCCTTAACAATTTCAACCACCTCTCATGCAGAATCAGCCAAACAATCAAAAGCGGAATCATTTTCTAATCCGAATGATGTCGCTAACATCGAAGATGGCTTCATAGAAAAGAAAATTAAATATGATGAAAAAATAGGCAAGGATGTTGATGTAGTTATCTCACTGGGACAACAAACCTATCCGGCCATACACGAAATTGTTGAGCAGATCGCAAAAGAAAAAGGTATCAAAATTGAAATACAGGAAGGCACCTGTGGCGCTACAGCCAAAAAACTACTGTCAAAAACAGTGGATATTGGCACCTACTGCTGCCCACCGGGCAAAGTTGATCGTTTACCGGGATTAAAATTCAACACTGTAGCGATTGCTCCGGTCGCACTCTTTACACATTTAGAAAATCCAATCGACGATGTTTCAACAGCCGAGGCAATCAATATTTTCAAAGGCGAATACGTTACCTGGTCTGAAGTGCCCGGTTATCAGAGCGTCTCAGATAAATTAAAAGGCGAAGAACGTATTCAGCCAGTGGTACGACTCCATTGCAAAAAAAGACCGGGACATTGGCGTCTATTATTAGACGGCCCCGATAACATTAGCCCAAGAGCAAAGTCCGTAGGAACCATTGTCGATATGATTGCACAGGTTTCAAATGATGCTGCAGCCATAGGATATGAAACTCCGTTCATGCTACAAGTACATAGTAAAAAAGGCGAATTTAAAACATTAAAAATTGATGGAATACAACCAGAAGACTTAACAAAATTACTTACTGGCGCATACCCTGTGTATCGCACATACAATCTGACTACATGGACAAATGAAAACAACCGGAATGAAAAAGCCGAAATAATGATGGATGCCATCTATAGCTACATGCAGATTCATGGTGAAGAACATGGGTTTTTACCGGCAAAAAAACTTAAATTAGCAGGCTGGAAATTTAAAGACAAAGAACTAATCGCAGAACCTGATGGTAAAGGCGTTATCAGCGAGCACTAATGAAAATATTCACGCGCCTTTCATTAACATTATCCATGTTACTACTGACTACGTCCGTAGGATTAATGGTGTGGGCGACATCGTACACATACCAAAGCAACAAACTAAGCGCAATCTTTTATGAAAGACTCGGTGAACAATTCAATAAACAGTCGAGAAAGCATCGTACCCAGTTCTATCAGCACTTAAATTCATATAATCCAGCCGTCAAAAACTACGCCAATAGTAATGACATAAAAAAATACATTAAATCAGAACAGTGGTTGAATAATAAAGATGCAAAATTAATTTTGCATGAAGAAGTACCCGTATGGCTTCCTCGACTATCCATAATGCGAAGTTATTTATGGCCTCACTACGCAATGTTATTGGATAAATCAGGCAAAATACGTGAACTCTATCATTATAAAAATCCGATCCCACCGGATCAACTGTTAAACATAACCGCTCATGAATTAGAATTAAGTCGCGGCCAAAGCTATATCACTATGCGTGGTCAGCAGCCATTTGTAATTTCAGCTGAATACATTGAAAACAATGAACATTCTCCCATGCTGGTGATAGCCAGCCCTATTGATGAAGAGTTCATGAAAAACTCTCAAGGCACTGAAGCAGATGACATCATCATTGCGATCATTAAGGATCAGGAAAATAAAATACTGGTTAGTAGTAATAAAAAATTAATACCCAGAGGTACAGACCTCAACAATACCAGTAGCAAATACTTAACCACCAGCGAAGATCATTTCGACACAGGCTCATCAGATTTATTAATAAAATTTGTTTCCTTTGTATCCACAGCAGAAGTTAACCAGCAAGTATCAGAAATTCTCAAAGAAGACTTTCTAATAACGGTGGCCACCGCCGTTGCTTACATTTCATCATTTTCACTGGTCATGCTCTGGATAACCTCAAGGATACAGCGCTTAACGAATCGTGTTACCAGCTTTTCGAAAAACATGGAAATTATTCAGCCTGACATTGATACCAGAAATCAACTGGATATCCTGGAAAATCGTTTTGAATCGCTAGCCTCTGCTATTCAATCAGAAACATCAGCACTGGAATATCAGGCATTACATGATCCGCTCACTGATATGCCAAATCGAAAAATGTTTAACAATCAATTGCAACATCAGATTTTAAGCAGCACTCAGACTCATCAAAAATTCATTCTTATTCTGAGTGATCTTGATCGATTCAAAGAGATAAACGACACACTCGGCCATCATATTGGTGATGTCGTCTTACAACAGGTTGGCATACGCTTAAAGGAAACCCTGAGAAGCAATGACATGGTGGCACGTCTCGGCGGCGATGAATTCGGCATTCTGCTATCAAACACCACGCTTGACCAGTCAGCCATTATACTCAAGAAAATACTGGAATCATTTGAACTGCCATTTGTCGTTGAAGGCCATAACCTCGACATCGGCCTTAGCATGGGCGTTGTTCAATTCCCACTTCATGGCGATGACGTTAATATTCTTATACAGCGAGCAGACGTTGCTATGTATAACGCCAAAAGTAAACGCACGGGATTCAGCGTATACGAATCATCAGAGGACAGTCATGCAGTAAGCCGGCTGGCCCTGGCATCAGATCTCAGGCTGGCCATCAGCAATAACGCGTTACGCCTTTTCTATCAACCAAAAATTGATCTAACCACCGGCGACATTTATGGAGCCGAAGCCCTGTTACGCTGGGAGCATCCGGAACGCGGTTTTATCTCACCTGAAGATTTTATCCCACTAGCCGAACATACCGGCCTGATTCAGCCCATCACCTGTTTTGTCATTGATTCGGCAGCAAAACAATGTGCCAGCTGGAATGCGCTCGGGCATAAATTACTGATCAGCGTTAATGTTTCAATGATCTGTATTCACGACGCACACTTACCGGTGAAACTTAATGAAATGATACTCAGCAATAAGCTCTCACCTGATCAAATAACACTTGAACTGACTGAAAGCATTTTTATTAAAGACCCGGTTCGTTCTAAAAAAATCCTGAACAACATCAGCGCGATGGGCGTTGGTATTTCGATTGATGACTTTGGCACAGGTTATTCATCGCTGGCATATCTCAAGCAATTACCCGTTAACGAATTAAAAATAGACCAGTCTTTTGTTATGGAAATGCTCGAAGATGAGAATGATGCCGCCATCGTTCGCGCCACCATTGAGCTGGCTCACAATCTGGGCATCAAGGTAGTAGCTGAAGGCGTCGAGAGTTTGGAAGTTGCACAACAGCTCAAAATCCTCAACTGTAATTATGCGCAGGGTTATTATCTGGGTCGCCCGATGGAAGCTGATCAGTTTGCCGAATACCTGAAAAGTAAAAACTTCAATATCGACCTGATTTAAGCCACACTAATCAGGTCGCGACCATCACTCTTAAGGCGTCCAGCCTCAAACTTGCAGAATCCAGGACTTTATTTAATGTTTCCAGCTGGTTCTCAAAAAATTTGATTTCAGATGGCCGCACATTGGGGTTAACTTTCTTTAATGCCTTTAATCGATTAACTTCGCGCAATAAAGTTTCACTAGATTGTTGGTGTGATTGTTCCAGCACGGTCTTTACCTGAAGCCGTGCATTTTTTTCACAGCGATCGAGCATGGCTTTCAAAATTTTCTGCTTCGCACGTACAATCTTGTTCGCTGTGTCGATATCGACCTGCGCACGTTTGGCGTTAATAATTTCGTGCGCCAGTTTGTGGTTGTGATCAACGCCTTTTTCATCGAGCAGTATTCTAATCACTGTTGGCGGTAAATAACGGTCAGTCTGCAACCCTTCCACCGGTGCCGCTTCCAGCGTGAACAAACATTCCAGCAGCATCGTACCGCGTTCGACACCGTTATAATCTGCCGCCGTCACCGCGGTATTGCCCAGTTCCTGCGAGACCACCATATCCAGCGTACTCAAGGTCATCGGGTGTTCCCATGTAATATAATGCGCATCCTCGAAACTCAGCGCCGTGTCACGCGCATAGGTAATCGTCATACCTTCATCGGTCAGTCCGGGGAAATTATTCACCATCATTTCTGTTGGACTAAGGATCAGGCAGTTGGCGCTATGCAGCTCGGTATCGACACCAAAACAGTCGAATACATTGTCCATGTAATCGGCGATCATGCCTTCATCATCTTCGGCAATGGCTTTCTGTTTTAACGCCTGCGCGATGTGCGTGCGACACGAATTATATTCCAGCAGACGATCGCGACCGCGCTGCAGATCTTCAGTCAAAGATTCACGCAGGGCCTGGGTTTCGATAATCAAAAACGCATCATCCGCATCTGGTGAACGCAGTGCCATGGTCAAATTTTCTTCGACACGCGAAAACACGGTGTGACCTATCGGACAGGTTTTTTCAAACGCCGCCAGGCCATTCTGATACCAGTGAAACATCACCGCCTGCGCACTGTTTTCAAGATAGGGCACGTGTATGCGAATTGTCTGTGTCTGACCAATGCGATCCAGGCGACCGATGCGCTGCTCCAGCAAGTCCGGGTTCAGCGGCAAATCAAACAGCACCATGTGGTGCGCAAACTGGAAGTTACGACCTTCACTGCCAATCTCTGAACACACCAGCACCTGCGTGCCGGTTTCCTTGTCGGCAAAATAGGCCGCTGCACGATCACGCTCGACAATGCTCAGGCCTTCGTGGAAGACCGCCGCGTGAATGCCGGTTTTGGTTTTTAAATAGTGCGCAATATCCAGCGCGGTTTCAGCGCGGGCTGCAATCACCAGTACTTTTTCAGAGACCAGTTCGCCCAGCTTGCCCGCCAGCCATTCAATCCTGGGATCGAAACTGATCCATGCTGCCTGTGTCGCGCCTTTTTTCAACAGCACCTCGGGCGTCAGCAAAGCCGCGACATCATCCGCCTGCAAATTGACGTAAGCCTCGGGCAGGGGCAGTGGGTAACCATGGACTTCACGATCAGGAAAACCCTTCACCGCAGCACGCGTGTTTCTGAACAGCACACGACCGGTACCATGCCGATCCAGCAAATGTTCGACCAGTTCCAGTCGCGCCTGTTTATTACCCACCGACGGGGCTTCAACCTCAACCGGTTTTTTGCGTTTTGATATGGTCAGCGTCGAGCCTTTCTTTTTGACCGGCGCTTTATCACTCGCCACTGACA
>JAOUNI010000082.1 GCA_029881035.1 Gammaproteobacteria bacterium
TAACTGCCTTCTTCATAGATGGTCAGGTCTTCGATATTGGATGACAGCAAACCACGGATATTGGCCCAGCTGGCACTGCCACCGAGGAAATAGTTTTTATCATAACCTTTGAAATCATTGGCGATACTGTGCTGTTTGACGATCAGCGGATTGCGCGTCGAGGTCCGGTTTTTCTCAATATCGGGCAGGCCGGTGATCAGTGCCCATACCGAACGGGCGGTGCCGGTATGCGGTACGAAGTGGTTATTGAAGTAGACACCGTCTTTTGCGATCTGATCGAAATGGGGAGTCGGATTCAACGGGTTACCAGACAGACCAGTTTTATAGGCAGCGAAAGATTCGAGAATGACGATAACCACGTTTGGGCGCTGCTCTTCAGTGGCAGGTTCAAAAGTCACCGTACGGGTGTAATTCAGCATTTCCGGGTCGGGATGATCCACGCCCAGGTATTCGGCCATCAACGGGTAGTATTTTTGGGTGGCTTCGAGGTCATAGGTCTCGACACTGTTTTTCAGCGTGTTGGCAAAATACATCACCGGATTGGAGGTCAGGTAGGCGGTGAAGGTATGCGTGCTGCTAAAAAAGGCATCGCTCCAGCGTAGCGGGTAATAGGAAATTTTCCCGAACAGGCCGAGCAGCACCACGAAAAATGTGACGATGACGATAGCGGTTTTGCCTTTCCATTTAACTTGCAATGATCGGCTGGCATCAATACCCAGATTGGCAGTGGTCAGCAGGCGGTAATAAGTCCAGACCATGGCGAACAGGGCGAGCGCGCCCCAGATAACTGGATAGGTCTGCCAGACCATGGTGGCGGAGATGATCGGGTTTTCCAGAAAACGTAGCGAGGTCGCATCCAGACCCTGGGCCAGGTAGGCGTAATAGCCAAAATTACTGGCGTGGAACGCGAGTAGCGTAAGCACCAGTATGACGGCATAACCTGTCCAGAGACGGCGCCCGAGTTGGCTGTAAACCGGGTGCAGAGCGGAGATCCAGCCGAGCAGAAAGATGGGCAGGCTCAGAATCAGCGAGAGCTGCAGGTCGTATTTCAATCCCAGATAAAACGCCCAGGCAATATCAGCCAATGGCACAGGGTTGGTGGTCGGTGCAAACTTGAAGAAAAAGGCCAGACGTAGCAGGCTTTGCATTATCAACAGGCTGATAACATACTGGCCGATGAAAATATGCAGCCTGGGCAATTTGTTCAGGTAAGCAATCATGAATTCAAATCTAGGGAAATTAAGCTTTTAATAGTGATTATCGGGGCGGGATTGTATCATAATTGGGCGGCTTGACCTTTTGTTAGCGGGATAAAAATCTCTTGAAAATTATTATGTTGTGGTTAAAACGAGCTTTTAAGTGGGCCTCGGTTTCGTTGCTGGCGCTGCTGGTATTTTACGGTGTGGCACGCTTTTATGTGGTTTACACCGAAAGCCGGATTGAAGGCGATCGTGCGCCCTATTTCCAGAAGCAGTCGGCCGAGGCGATCAGCATCGTCTGGCATACAGACAAACCTGAGATCGGCGTGCTGCGTTATGGTTCCCGTCCGGATGATTTAACTCTTGAAGTCAGCGAGTTGGAACCCGGCGAAGCCCATGAATTACGCCTGACCGGATTAGAGCCATCGCAGCGCTATTATTATGCCGTCGGCAACACCAGGGCGATGTTCTATGGCGGCAGCGAAGACGACTGGTTTATGACCGCGCCCGAAACCGGGGCTGATGAGGAAGCCGTCAGGCTCTGGGTCATCGGTGATTCCGGTAGCCCGGGCAAAGTCCAGCAGGCGGTGCGCGATGCCATGACAACCTGGGTGACAAACAATCCCAGGGAAGACGAGCCCTACCTGGATCAATGGCTGGCGCTGGGTGATAACGCCTATCGCTCAGGTTCTAACCGGCAGTATCAGGCCGCGCTGTTCGATGCTTACCCGGCCATTCTGAAGAATATTGCGCTGTGGCCGGCTTATGGCAATCACGATGCCCGGCGTCGGGCGTTTTTCGATATCTTTTCATTGCCCGAGCAGGCGGAATCTGGCGGCGTGATCTCAGGCACCGAGCATTATTATTCTTTCGATTACGCCAACATCCACTATGTCATGCTCGATTCGCAGGACAGCGACCGGGAGTCCGATGGCGATATGCTGCAATGGCTGCAACGTGATCTAGAGGCTAACCGGCAAAAATGGCTGATCGTTGCATTTCATCATCCACCGTATAGCAAAGGTACGCACGACTCCGATGACGAAGGCGACAGCCGTGGCCGTTTGGTGGATATGCGCCAGTACGTCCTGCCGGTGCTGGAAAAATACGGGGTTGATCTGGTGTTGTCCGGCCACAGCCACGGCTATGAACGTTCCTATCTGATCGATTGTCACTACGGCGATTCGTCACAGTTCAGTGAGAAAAATATCGTATCGCGCGGCGCGGAAGATAAAAATGCCGATTTCGTCAAGGCTAAAGGTGCGCATTCGGGCACGGTCTACGTGGTCGCGGGTGCTTCCGCCAAGGTCGATAATGCCAGTATGAATCATCCGGCAATGGCAGTTTCACTGAAGCAGGCGGGTTCGTTAATCATTGATATCGAAAGCAGCACCCTGGTCGCCCGGTACATCAATGCCGATGCTCAGGTCGTGGATGAATTTATTATCGAGAAACGCGACGACGACAGCTGGAAAGAATATCTCAATCCAGACTACGCCGGCTGCACTCAGGATTGATCAAGCACAGACCGCAGTTTTTTGGTGACTTCATCCGGCTGGATCATGGCCATGCATTCGGCATTGTGAATACGTTGGCCCCACGGCGCATCGCCGACACTGAGGCTGTAAAATTTTTCCAGCGCATGCGGATAGTGGTTTATCACCAGTTTCTGGAAACGATACGGCCCGGCGCGTTGCGGATTGGTGGCGGCGTATAAACCGATCACCGGCGTATTCAGTGCATTGGCGATGTGCGTCGGCCCGGTATCCGGCGCAATCACCACGCTTGCCATGTCGAGCAGGGCGACCAGCTCGGCGATACTGGTCTGGCCGACCAGATTGACCGGTTTCTCATTGCACAGTGAGAAAATGGCCGCGGCCACATTCTGTTCGCGGATGGACGAGCCGCCGCAGAGGATCACTTTCATGCCGAGCTGCGCGCTCGCATAATCGGCGACTGCGGCATAACCTTCGATGTTCCAGTCGCGCCAGTCGCGGGATTTGGCTACCGCGCAGGGGTTAATCACCAGCAGTTGATGCTGGTCGTTCTTATCCAGTTTGTGTTTCAGGCTTGTTATGGCGGCATCCGACACGGGCAGATTCCATTCCAGCTCCGGCTTCAGGCCAAAGTAGGAAGTAAATTCCAGAAAACTGTCGACCACGTGCTGGCGCGTGGAAGCCGGTTTGATTTTCCGGTTGCTGAATAACCACTGCAGGTCTTTGGCACGTGCTTTATCAAAACCTAATTTGATATCGGCAGGCACAAAAAAACTGATCGCCGAAGCACGCAGCGATAACTGCATGTGCAGCAGAATATCAAAATGCCGCCCCTTCAGTTGCTGGCGCAGTGTGCTGTAGGCGGCCAGGCCCTGTGATTTATCAAAGATGATAAACTCCACACCTTCAATATCTTCGACCAGCTGGTATTCGGTTTTACCGATAATCCAGGTGATCGAAGTGTTCGGCCAGTTTTTTTGCAGGGTTCGTAAAACCGGCAGAGCGTGAGTAATATCACCCAACGCAGACAAACGAAGAATACAGATATTTTTCGGTGGATTGGATAGGTTAAATTGTGACAGTGTCATTGGAAAATATAAAAATCATCAGCAGTGGTCAGCGGCGTATCCTATATGATGCGGCGTTGCTTGAACATCCGGATGAGTCATTGTTTTGCCCCGGCCCGGAGTTAATGGTAGAAAAAACAGCCGCCATCGGTCGTGGTGAGCCGATATTTTATCAATATCAGGGCCACGACCTGGTGCTCAAGCAGTATCTTCGAGGCGGCATGGTTGCGTCCCTGCTGGGTGATCGTTACTTCGGCCTCAATCCTGAACAGACCCGCGCCTTTAAAGAGTTTCGATTATTGCATCAATTGCAGGCGCTCAACCTGCCGGCGCCGGTTCCGGTCGCTGCCAGCGCAGAACACGCCGGCCTGTTCTTTCGCGCCGCCTTAATCACGCTGGAAATTGCCCATGCCTGGACACTGGCCGATCAGCTGATGCTGTCAGCGGCAGATGATTCGACATGGCAGGCCGTCGGGCGCTGCATCCGCCAGTTTCATGATCATGATGTCTATCATGCCGACCTGAATGCGAGAAATATTCTGCTCAGCGACAACAAAGTCTATTTAATCGATTTTGACAAAGGCGCGTTTCGTTATCTGGGCGAGTCGTGGAAGGCCTCTAATCTGGCGCGCCTGAAACGCTCCTTGCTGAAATTCAAATCAAGGAATCAAACATTCTATTTCGATGAGAATAACTGGAAGCAGTTATTGCAGGGATATTCTGCCGCGTAACAAAAGGCTTTAGCGAAGCTGCCGATCAATGGCATCGGCATAATCGGTCACGATGTGGGCAAATGGTTCCAGTGCCTGCGTTAAATTATCTTCCAGATTAATACGCGAGGCTGTGTTGTCGAGCAAGACTGAGACGGTTGTTGCCAGCTCTGTAAAAGACGACACCTGAATCGCGGCTTCCCGACTAATCAGCAATTCACTTTCATCGATAAAACTTTCCATGTGCGGGCCAAACACAATTGCCTTGCCGAAGTGCGCAGGCTCCAGAATATTGTGACCGCCGCGATGCACAAATGAACCGGCCATGATGATCAGTTGCGCGGGTGCAAACCATTGCATCAGTTCACCGACGGTATCGAGCAGGTAAACGCGAGTCTGCTCGTTAATGCTGTCTTTACGACTGCGTAGCGCTATGGCCTCATCACTAAGCCCGATTTGTTTGAGCTGTTTAATAATGCTGTCGCGACGTTCCGGATGGCGCGGCGCGATCACCAGCAGTTCGTCCCTGTGAAGTTCATTCCAGGCTTGTGTTATCTGAAGCTCTTCATCGTTGTGCGAGGAAGCCACCAGTACATAATCGCGCTGTGTCATATTTTGTGGTGCAACATTGATCGAAGCCGGTGGAATAAATTTGAGATTGCCCAGTATCGAAACCTGGCTCGATGTTGCACCGAGGCTTAAATAATTTTTCTGGTCCGCCGCGGAGCGAACATAAATATGCTGCACTTTCGACAAAATATATTTATAAACTGAACGTACCCATTTGTTCGCCTGGGTAGTTTTGTTTGAAAGCCGGCCATTGATAATATTCACCGGAATATTCTTGCCGCTGGTCAATACAATCAGGTTCGGCCAGAGCTCGGTTTCAACCAGGTACAGTGCGCGTGGTTTGAGCTGGCGGAGAAAAGCCAGCGTCGTCAGGCACCAGTCCATCGGTAAAAAAGCATGATATAGCCACGGCAGATTCTGGCGCGCGACAATGTCTGCACCGGTAGTGGTGTTGGTGGTAATTAAAAACGGCGTATCGGGATGGCGTTTGTGCAGCTCATGCAGCAGCGGCAGAACGGTGTTGGTTTCACCGACCGAGGCACAGTGAAACCACAAACAACCTTGCGGTATATGTCCAAGTTTGTAACCCAGTCTTTGCAGTAAAAAACGCGCCTGTCCGAGCCGAAAACTTTTCCACAGTAAGTGCGCCAGAATCAGCGGTGAAAAAATAAAAATAAGCAGGCGATAGACAAACATGATG
>JAOUNI010000083.1 GCA_029881035.1 Gammaproteobacteria bacterium
AAAAGACTGGATATTTACAACAGACCATAAAAAAATCGGTTTGTTATATCTTATTGGATCAATCGCAGCATTCGCACTAGCAGGCTTAATGGCCCTGTTAATGCGTGCAGAACTTAGTTCAATGGGGCCAACCATTACTAATAACCCGGGCGACTATAACGTCTGGTTATATTTTCATGGTGCCGCCATGATTCTTGGCTTCCAGATTCCAGCACTCACGGGATTTTTGGCTAACTATCTTATCCCGCTGCAAATTGGTGCTCGCGACGTGGCTTTTCCACGCGTTAATGCGCTGAGCGTCTGGTTGTTCTACATGGGTATCTTTCTGGCGCTGTTAACATTCGTCGTACCTAATCCACCCGATGTTATGTGGACAGGTTACCCGCCATACTCCGTACTGACACCTGGCAACACTGCCTTGTATACCTTCACAGTATTGCTGCTGGGTTTTGCCTCCATTCTGGGCGGAGTTAACTTCCTGACCACGATCACATTTATGCGCGCACCTGGTATCGGCTGGAACCAGCTGAACGTATTTACATGGTGTACTTATGGTGCATTTATTCTGCAGCTGATTTTCGTACCTGTACTGGGTACTGCAGTTACCATGATCATGCTGGATAAATATGTCGGCACCCATTTCTTTGATCCAACTGCGGGCGGTGACGTATTGATCTATCAGAACTTGTTCTGGTTCTACTCACATCCTGCGGTGTACGTTATCTTCCTGCCATTCATTGGTATCGTGTTTGATATTGTGGCCACGTTTGCGCGCAACCGTATCTTCAACTACAAAGCAGCGATCTATGGTGGCATCGGCGGTATCGTACTGCTGGCCGGTGAGGTCTGGATTCATCACCTTTACGTCACAGGCATGCCTGACTGGATTCGTGTCGGCCAGATGGTCACCACACTGATGATCAGCGTACCCGTTGGCCTGTTGTTCATCAGCCTAGTTGGCACACTGTTCAAAGGCTCTATCAGCTTCAAAACACCGATGCTGTACGGTCTGTCGGTTATCTTCCTGATGCTGATCGGTGGTTTGACCGGTATTCCTCTGGCTATCGTCTCGCTTGATCTACACGTCTCTGATACTTACTTCATCATTGGTCACTTCCATTATGTGATGGCGGTCGCGGGTACTTTCTCGATCTTTGGCGGTGTTTACTACCTGTATCCTAAATTCACTGG
Source organism: Gammaproteobacteria bacterium (assembly GCA_029881035.1). Classification (GTDB taxonomy): domain Bacteria; phylum Pseudomonadota; class Gammaproteobacteria; order SZUA-229; family SZUA-229; genus LH-M37. The sequence goes on from JAOUNI010000083.1 coordinate 1,192, forward strand.
CAGAATGTTCAGCGAAACCCTGGGTAAGATCGGCTTCTGGTTATCATTCATCGGTGTAAATACCATCTTCTTCCCGATGATGGTGGTCGGTGTCACAACCGGTATGCCTCGCAGATACTGGGATTATCAGCAGTTCCCGGCCGCTGAGTCATACCACGTGGTGATGACAGCTGGCGCAGGCTTTATCGCCCTGGGCTTCATCGTTATCCTGATCAGCTGGATACACGGCATGTTCAAAGGTGAAGTCGCAGGTGACAATCCATGGGGTTCACGTTCACTCGAGTGGACTACCACTTCACCACCTTTAGCACACGGTAACTGGGAAGCGGTACCTACTATTGCGGAAGGCTGGGGACCGTACGAATACGGCACCAAAAAAGCCTGAAGATAATCACGGATCACTAAAAAAGAGGGTGTAAAAACCCTCTTTTTTTTCGTAAACAATGAGTTAGAATAGCCACCATGCATGAAAAAGCTCTCAACATGATTACCTCCATTAACTATAAAAGTTACTGGGCACTGTGCAAACCTAAAGTGGTTGCCCTTATTATCTTTACTGCCGTAGTGGGTATGCTGCTGGCATCACCTGACGACATCCCCTGGCACGCTTTGTTTTTTGGCACCCTGGGTATTGGTATCGGTGCCGCCTCAGGTGCGGCTATGAATCACTGGGTCGACTTCCGCATCGATGGTGTTATGGCACGTACCAGTAACAGGCCATTACCACAGGGCGACTTACCCCCATATGCAGCACTAATCTTTTCCCTGACACTGGCAGCCATCTCCAGCTACATACTGATTGTTTTTGTCAACAACATCACCGCGCTTTTGACCTTTTTATCACTGATCGGTTACGCCGTTATCTATACGATGTATCTGAAACGAAACACGCCGATGAACATCGTACTGGGTGGAGCAGCAGGCGCAGCGCCACCATTACTGGGCTGGGCTGCTGTCACCAATGAAGTACCACCAGAGGCTTTGTTGTTGTTCCTGATTATCTTCGTCTGGACGCCGCCTCACTTCTGGGCGCTGGCCATCAAACGACGTGAAGAATATCGTGCCGCCGGTATTCCCATGCTGCCGGTCACACACGGCGTGGCTGTTACCAAACGTCAAATTCTTTTATACACGATTTTGCTGGTATTCATTTCAGTCCTGCCATTTTTTATTCAAATGAGCGGATTAATCTACCTCAGCGGCGCCATCGCGCTGGGCATTGGCTTTCTTTATTACGCCATTAAACTCTATCGCACCGATTCCGATGAATTAGCCATGAAAACTTTCGGCTATTCCATTTTCTATCTCAGCTTGCTGTTTACTTTTCTGCTCGTTGATCACTACGCCAGGTTACTCATTCGTAACTACATGTTTTAGCCGGGTATGTCTGAAAATAAAGTAAAGGCACCCAGGGCGCTCTACCTTGTTGTCGCTACCGTTCTAATTCTATCGGGTCTGTCACAATGGGCATTCCTGAAATACGGCAGCTCTAACGACAATACCCGATACAGGGACGACGGTATTTCTGCAACCATACTGCACGAAGCATCGCCAATCACCGCATTTAGCTTAGTCGATCATAACGGCACAGCTTTTAACCAGAGCAACCTGGTTGGCAAATGGAGCCTGCTAAGTTTTGGCTACACCCATTGCCCGGACATTTGTCCAACCACACTCAAGACTTTAGATCACGTTGATCAGATGCTGCATAAAATGAACAACGCCATTATTCCGCAGACTATTTTTATCACGATGGATCCAGAACGCGACGACGTTACCACACTGGCCGAATACATCCCCTGGTTTAATAAAGATTTCATCGGACTCACCGGTACGGCTGCGCAAATTGCAGCACTGACAAAAGACCTGGGTATTCTAAATATAAAAAGGGAAGCCGTAGCAGGTGATAAAGGCTACCTCATCGATCACTCAGTCACTATCATGCTGATCGACGACAAAGGTCGACTCAGAGCCTTGTCATCAGCACCGCATGATGCGCAAACGATCGTCGATGACTTTATAAAAATTACCAAAAAATTTAATTAAACTGGATCGAAACAACCATTATCCAGTCATCACTATTCAAACATAAAAAAACATTTAAACTTTTTGACTTCGTACTAAATCAGTTGAAACACGCGTGAGAGAAACAATGAACAAACCAAAAGTTATCGCAGGCATCGTTATTATGGCTATTGGCCTGTTAATGATTAACACCAGTTCCATTGATGCCATTATTGATTCTTCAAGTCAGTTATATGCAGAAGTGCAGTCGCATAATGTTGACCTTGAACACAAAAGCGAAACTATCGCTTTTACCAATAAAGATAAAAAGAAAATTTCATTCTGGCTGGCAATACCAAACCGGGATATTGAAAATAAAGATTTTAAAATCACGATTTCTATCTTCGATGCAAATAATGAAATGATCAAAGGTTTCAGAAGAGACCTGGCTTTTAAAACCATCAGACAGGAGATTGATAACACATTTTATTACAAACTGGGTGACCACCAGTTTGGTTACAACTTCGATGGCTTTATCAAATATGAGATTGAAGGCACATGGCTCCCGGAAACCAAAACCGTGCTGTCATTGAAAGAAAACCGTAAAACTTCTTTTTCCACTAACCAGATCATTGTGGCTTTAACCGGTGGTATCGTGCTCGCCCTCGGCTTCGTGGTATTAATTAGAAACACCTCAGAGCAGGGTGAAGCCAGGGCGGATGCCTAAGCCTTTGCAGGCCACATGGCTTTGATAGTCACCACCACGAAGATCAGACCCCCAATAATCGCAATCAGGCCTCCCAATCCCATCATTGCCATGCCGGCGATCTCGGGGAGGTTCTCAAGGCCTTGAGCCGCCCCCGCAGTCTTGCGCTGAACGCCATAACCACCTGACCAGGCAAGGCCAAGAATATGCATCATCTGGCCGCCACCATAAACCCAGGGCTGGATTCTGGCAGCACGTGAAACCGCCGCACGAAATCCCAGTTTGGGCAACAGGTAGTATGTCAGCCCCATAAAAGCCAGCGTCACACCAACGATCGAGCCATGGTAATGCGCGGGGATCACCACATTGATGCCTTCAATCATAAAACCCAGTATGCCGCCTGCACTGAACAGGATAATCGATGCCAGCAGGGCGTTGCGGGCAGGGCGCATCAATGCATCAACGCCAGACGTTGAAAACACACTTACAATAACCATCACCATCAATGGCAGGACGGCCAGACCACCGAAGCGCATTAACTGGGTAAACTCGTCTCTAAACTCTAAAGAGGTGACTTCATGCATTGCGTAAATGGGTACCGACAACAACACCGGCGCCACCGCAATGGCAAACAGCATTCGCAATGTATTGGGCTTTATATTGATATTTGAACCTGTCGCTGAAGCCAGCCATAGCCAGACAATCAGCAGCATAATGCTGTGGGTGAATTGTAAAATATGGCCACCACCCCAGAAAAAAATTTCAAAATCAGTGACATCCTTTAATTGCCCCGGTAAACCCGAATAAGATACCAGCAGCGCCACCATCGAAAGCATGGCTGCAAAAGCCGCCGCCTTTAATGCAAAAGCCAACGCCGGAGACGCTTGATCACTCGATGAGAAAAACAAGGCCCGCAAAACCAGCAACAAAAAACCCGCTCCAAACAAAAACAAACCCGCAAAATAGACTGGATGTACTAATACGGGGACATAATTATTCATCAAAGGCTGGTCCGCACCCAGAAAAGGGGAGACCGCTATTACTACAGTACCCATGGTGCACAGCCAGAAACTGAACTTCGCCATTGATATAAAGCGACCGTTGTCCAGCAAGGCCCAGAGCACGCCCTCGAAAGCCAGAAACCAGATTAATACCGACAGATCAACGTGTACCACCAGAGCAATATGAAAAAAATCCAGCAGGGGAATCATGTCCTGTATCGCCGGCGTCCTGGACAACACCAGTAGTATTGAATAAAAACCTGAGGCAACTAAAGCAGAAATGCCCAATGACAACCATAATCGGGCTAGTTTTACCTGAGTTGGATTATCTGTTTCCAGAGCAAGGAGGTTATTTTTATTCATAACATTGAGGCCATCATAAAGATCAAATTGGCACGAATAATAACAGAAGCGATGATTACACGTGAGACCATAACCACATCTTTTATATAACTTATTGTTATCAATCTATTTTTCTCATCAACGTTATGAAGCTAAATAGCACTGTTTTTTTACTGCTTTACTTCTACATAGATTGAGTCTATATTTTTACATGTAGGACACATTAGTCCACTATATACCTTACAAAAGTTAACGCAATAAAGAGCACGCTGATTCGACAAAATATTGCCGAGGGCAGTGCCTGTTACCTGGAAAATTGTGAAAAAATCTTCTACCTCCGATATAAGCAACAAAACAAAACAATCCATAATATGGATGAATA
>JAOUNI010000050.1 GCA_029881035.1 Gammaproteobacteria bacterium
CAAGGTCAGTGAATACAGTGACACCGGATACCAGTATTAAAACAAAAGCATCGTTTTTCGGAATCTTGCCCATGATGCGCAGACTCGACCATTCAAACGTGCCCAGAACCACGATGAACATGACACCGACCAGCGCCGCCATCGGAATCATTTCAATCAAACCGGAAGCGAACATGATGAACATCAGCAGGAACAGCGCTGCTGAAATACCCGACAGGCGTTGATGACCTCCTGAGTTGACGTTGATCATGCTCTGACCGATCATCGCACAACCGCCCATGCCACCAAAAAATCCGGTGGTGGTGTTGGCTATACCCTGACCGATACATTCTCGATTACCACGACCACGGGTGCCGGTGATGTCGTCAATCAAGGTCATGGTTAATAATGATTCGATCAGGCCAACCGCAGCCAGAATGATGGCATAAGGGAAAATAATTTTTAATGTATCCAGATTGAAAGGCACAGATGGAATGTGAAATTCAGGAAAGCCGCCCTGAATCGAGGCCAGGTCACCGACGGTGTTGGTGTTCACATCCAGACCAATCACGACTAAAGAGACAATGATGATGGCGGCCAGTGATGCTGGAAAAGCTGAAGTCAATTTAGGCAGGAAATAAATAATACTCATGGTCAGCAGGATAAGCCCGCCAAATATCATCAGGTCATTGCCCGCCATCCACTCGCCACCGCTGCCGGGAACCTGGAAATGCGGGATCTGCGCCAGAAAAATTACAATCGCCAGTCCATTCACAAAACCCAGCATGACCGGATGCGGCACGATACGAATATATTTGCCGAGTCGTAATATCCCGGCAGTAATCTGGATGATGCCGGTCAGAACCACCGCGGCGAATAGATATTCGACACCATGTTGCGCGACCAATGCCACCATGACGACAGCCATTGCACCAGTGGCTCCCGAAATCATACCGGGGCGGCCACCAAAAATAGAGGCTAACAAACCCACCATAAAGGCGGCGTACAAACCTACCAGCGGCTCGACACCGGCCACAAATGCAAATGCAACAGCCTCTGGCACCAGCGCCAGCGCCACCGTTAGTCCTGACAGAATCTCATTTTGAAAACATACGCGACTTTGACAGCCTAACTTGAACATGCAGTACCTCTGTGTTTACGGGGTGTTGGAGGAAGGGGGCGCATCTTAGCAAATTTAGACTGACTATTAAACGACGGTCATTCCTGGGGTGCTCATAACGGCACTTTAAAACAGAGCGATGGAAGATTGAATCAGGAACTAAGGAAGATGTTTAGATTGTCAGTTAGTTTTTATACCAGATTCGGGAACAAACCTTTAATGCCATTAGCAATAAATTCAATGGCAATAGCAGCCAGAATCAGTCCCATTATTCGCGAAAAAACATTCACCGCAGTCTGGCTTAAATATTTTGATATGTATGGGATTGATTTAAATGCCAGATACAAAATAAGACTCACTGCCAGGATAATCAGGCCAATAAGAAAATAGTGTAATAGTCCCGTGTCTTTATGTGCATAGAGAATAACAGTACTGATAGCACCCGGCCCGGCCAGTAAGGGTATCGCTAGCGGCACAACCGCAATCGAATCCATATATTCACTTTCCTGTTCTTCCTCTTCGGTGCGTTTAATACCATTAGTCTTTGCATGCATCATAGAGATAGCCATTAATAGTATTAAAATCCCACCCGCAACCCGAAATGAACTGAAGGTAATACCAAAAAAACTTAGCACCATTTCACCAACCGCCAGAGCAAAAATCAGAATAATAAAAACGGCATAGGTCGCTGTTTTTGAAATCGCATTTTTTTCTACTTGTTTGTAGCCGGAAGTTAGTGAAATAAATATCGGCACTGCGCCGATCGGATTGACGATAGCGATAAGTCCAATAAGCATTTTTGTGTATTCAGTATATTCGAGCATTTTTATAATATACCCGTTATTAATAATACCTGATCTTACCTTGCGGCAATCTATACACCGAAGAAAAAATCACTATTCAATTAAGTATTATTTAGACATAGCTAATTTTGACTCAAGCACACCTTTTCTTCCTGTCGCTTCATCGACCAGATGTAACCTGGTTCGAGCATAAAGAATACCCATTTTCACCTCTTGCCAGATATAAGTAAGGGTTCCTACGTTTACATCAATCTCTAGCGAGTCTGTATTTTCAGCTTTTGAAGTAACGGTATGCTTGCCGGGCGTCACTTCTTTGTAGAAATAAGTTTTGGCAACCGTCTCGCCAATAACTTCACCATCAATCTCAACATCCATTTTAACTGCGCCTCCAATAGATTCATTTCTATAGATATAGAGACCCGCTTTATTTTGTGGAGCTTCAAAGTTTTTAAGTGCAGTATCCTGGGCAGGATCACCCATTGGCACTGATGCGCAGCCTACAAGAGTAGCGATAATTGCAGAAACTAGCAGATATTTTTTCATGATTATTCCCCTTCCATTGACAAAGTTACTGATCAGCGCAGACACATTCATAGTAAAACACTGGCTTTTATGAAAATGCATTATGATGTGATTATTATCACCCCATTTAAAACAAAATAGGAAAGATTTTTTTTATATAAATTATCGCCAGTTATCGGGCTATAGACTAACCCATCTTTGCAGGACAAATGGCTTTAGGATACCCGAGATGGCTTGCCGATTATGTTTATCATCGAAAAGATAGCTGCGGGGTAATTCGCCGTACCAGTTGGGATCAATTTCATGGCGCAATTGCTGCGCCCTGTCATTTTGAAATACCCATGCATTAACCTGGGTAAAACCAAATTTATTTAACTTTTGCTGAATTTCATCGATATCATCGGTAGTGTCGGTCGAAACCAGCACCAGATCGAGTTGTGGCTGTTTTTTTATTTCTTCCGCCAACATGGTCAGCTCTTTATAACAGGGAGGACAATCCAATGACCAGAATACCAGCAGGAAAGACTGCTCCTGTCGCCGCTGTAAAACTTCAGCATAACTGCCAGCTTTAAAAATTTTTACCGGTTGCTCTGCTAGTGCCAGAAAACTGGTCACCCATAAAAGACTCAGTAATATACAGCGCTGAACCATGATTAATGATTACCCAATGAAAACAACTGGTAATGCTGTCCATGACGATGCCAAACAGCGTAGACTTTTTTGTCATCAGCAATCAATAAAGGATGATCTGAATCTCCCGTGGTGTTCGCCAGAATTTGTGGTTGCGTCCATGTCTTACCTGAGTCAGACGAGTTCATGCTTATCAGGGTTGCCTGTTTGCCATCAAATTCTTTCCACACTAAAAACACAGCCTTGCCCAGAGCTAACACCTGAGCATGAGCCGCCTGTGCTTTGTAATTACCAAAACTGACAGGTGTGGAAAAAGTTTTACCCTGATCAAATGTATTTGCATAAAACAGACCATGACGTTCTGCTGCATTATTAAACCAGACCAGGTGGTAACGACCATCATCAGCAATCGACAAACCAGGCCCATGGTGCGGACAGGCTTCGACCTGCCACTGATCATGACTGACCCGAAGTACTTCACCTGGTTTCATCTGGCTATCGAATTTAACCATGGCATGATCACGCACGTTATCGCCAAAAATATGTCGCCATAAAACCACTGGCAGCTGGTCTTTATCAATGGCGATAACCACACGGCAGCACTGACAGGTATTGTCGCTTATTTTTTCGTTGGTATTAAATGAAATACCACCGTCGGTGGACACGGCATAATAAAGTGCAGCACCGTTATAAGGTTGTCCTGCCGCTTTTGCTTTTAAAAGATCACGTTTATCCAGCCAGGCAAGATAAATATCACCACGTTGATTAACCGCTAAAGCATCAAAGCGATGACTGGTAATGACCTGATGATCGTTAACAATAATCGGATCAGAAAAATGTTTGCCCCCATCCAGCGAACGACTAAAACGGATATGACCACTGAAACGTTCGGATAATTGTTGTGTCCACGAAATATAAATATGTCCGTTATCAGCAATAACGATCTTGGGTCGATTTTCACCCCTGGCATAAATCTTTTCGGCAACTTTATTAACAACCACCGGTGTACTATAGGTTTTGCCCTTATCATCTGAATAGTTGACATAAACATGTTCTGCAAATGCCCAGGCCAACCATAACCGCCCCTTTTTATCAAACACAGCACTCGGGGCATTAGCACAGCTCAATGATGGGCCAACCTGTTTATCACAGATGCTATCTGCCACCATCGCAGCGTGATCATGATGCTGATGCTCTGATTGCACCGCACCAGCATTAAACACCAGGCAGAATAATATTAAAAAAACCTGGCCAAGCAATGCCCCGTTGTACATGTGTTATTCCTGCTAGTAATTCTATTGATTAATAAAAGCTGTAATTTATGCCTACATAAACAGTTCTAGGATTGCCTGGAGCATACTCAAATTTTTCTGCACTAAATCCTGAGGCGGCAGTATAGGATGAATTTGTTGCATAGAGTCTATCTGTAACATTCATTACACGACCATACAGTTCCAGTTTTTTATCAAAATTGTATTTGGCACGTAAATTAAGCAGATTGTAACCACTGTATTTATAGGTATTATCATTATCCATCCAGTAATCACCCAGACGTTCCCATTCCATTTCAACATTGCCGCCATTCAATGCCGATGGTGTCCAGCCCAAAATGGTGTTCATAATTTCTCGTGGCGCGGTCGCCATTTCATTACCAGTATAATCAACACCTGAGCTTACCCAGTCCTCGTAAGTATGTTTGGCATAGGAATAACTAAATGCCACCTTCAGATCTTCCGCCAGCTTTTTGTTCAAACCAAGTTCGACACCCTGATGCTGTGTTTCACCAGCATTGACAGTATAACGGATGGTGGTATCCACTGGATCAATAAAGGTGACCAGATCGTCTTTTTTGGACATGTGATAAAGTGAGATTTCATAATCAAAATCCTGGCTCGTCTTACCACGTAAACCGAGTTCATAACTGTCCACCTTGACGGCCTCAAGATCCAGAGAAACAGCACTGGAACCGGGACGGAATAACTGTCCTTCGGAAGGCGCACGGAATGCACGACGGTAAGAAGCAAAACCATTCAGGTCATCACTAAAGACGTAGGTCGCACCCAGTTTAGGGCTCAGCTGAGAAAAGTTCACCGTGGTATCAGTCGGGCGATTGTATGTTCTATTTCGAACGCTACCATTAAAGTCTACCGCGTAGACAGTCGCTGCACCGGCGATATTATCACTATAGTCATAACCAGCATGATCATAACGTAGCCCTGCATTGATGCGTAAACGATCAGACGGTGAGGTTTCAAAATGTAGGTACGGTGAGATACCCTCATAGGTCACATCATAGTCATAAATGACCTCACCTAAAACATACGAGGTGTAGATAGCACCAGTCTTGTAAGCATCAATATTATTTTCCAGGCGCTCACCCGGTGTATAGTCAAAATCAATGCCCGTAATAATACGGCTTCTGCTGTCACCTTCAAGGTCCATACGATATTTAACCAGCATGCCCAGGGAATCACTTTCTGTTGCTGTAATGGCCGGATCATAACCAAACGACCAGTTAGCCATATACTCCATACGATTATGTCGATAAAAAGGTGTCACACTGAACAAAGTATCAGAAGTTTCTTTTTCATAGGCTGTAGAAAGACGCAGGGCTTCCACTTCACGATACGAAATCGGCGTATAGTTAATGGTTGGATCAGAATAAAAATCAGCGGCCAATAATCGCGAACTGCCTGCGGTCTGCTGGTCGATATTGGATGTCGTCAATACTGTTTTAAGTGTTGCGCCACTTTCCAGCGAATGATCCCATCTCAGCATGGTTCCAACTCGGTCATAGTCGGTCGCTTCACGCCAGCCATCGGTATGCGTTATATTGAAATCAGCACGAAAGCCATCGGTATCATTGCTGTTACCACCCGTTATTAATAATCGCTTCCAGCCATTCTCACCCGCCTCTACATTAATTTCTGCCTCAGCTTCAAGTGGTGATGGACGAGTCAGAACATTCACCACACCACCGATAGCATCACTACCATACAAGGCAGTGCCGGGGCCTTTGTTCACTTCAAGACCACCCGCCTGTGGAACATTAACTTCATACAGAGCATTGTGATTAAAGAAACCCGTTGAGCGTGTTGGAATGCCGTCTTCTAAATATAAATATAAAGGTGAAGTACCCAGAGGCTGACGAATCGCTGTGGTATGTCCCTCACCACCGGTAACAGCAATATGCACACCAGGAATACGGCTCATAATTTCAGATGGATGTGCAGGTCGTACATTTTCTATTTCTTTGTCATCAACCGTGCCCACAGTAGCAGGTGTTTCTGCTTTGAGTGTTTTTTCACGTGTGCCAGTGACCGTTATTTCACCCAGATTGGCCTGATCAACTTCTGGTTCCTCAGCATATACTGCAGCAGCAGTTCCTAGTGACAGGAACGCTGACAAAGCTGCGGATGATGACTTTAATTTCATAACTTAAACCTCAATTTTTATTTTAAAAAAACCTATCTTTATTATTTTTGTAAAAATGTTTAATTATTAATTCAATTCAAACTGCATGGCATAACTTACCTGCAACGGACAATTAACTTCTGATGGCGGAACCGGGAATGGCAAAGCGCTGGCAATGGCCTGTTCCGCAGCCTTGCGTAAAATCATCGGGCCACCAGTCGCTTTTAAATCACTAATTTCGCCGTTATTCAATAATTCAAATGTCACATCAATACTGCCTTTGATGCCACGACTACGTGCCGACTGAGGATAATATTTATGGCCTTCGATATAAGTCAGCAGGTTATTCAAATAATGCTGTTTGATCGGTGCTGCCTCATTAATCTGGCCGCGTTGTATTTGTTCAGACACTTTGTTAGCTGTTGCCAGTTCTGGAATAACAGGAGATTCTGGCTTTACGATTTCAGGCTTAAGCTGAGGTTTTGATTCTGGTTTTGGTTTTGGCTTCGGCTTACGGACAGGCTCAGGGGGTGGCATATCGGCCTTAACCAGTTGCGCTGGTTGTATGGCGGGTGGCATCAAATTCAGTGAGATTCGAGTAGAAAAATTTGGCGCCTGCGCCTGGTTACTCATGGCGGTATCAGTCAGTTGTATAAACAAAACAACATGCAGCAACACTGATACCGATATAGCGGTTAAGTTGATTCGTTGCTCACCTGTTATATTTTTTAACATCATGGCTGACTGGTAATAATGTCCAGTGATTCGGCACCGGCTTTACGTGCTGCATCCATTATTCGTACAGTTAAATCCAGCTGTGAAGTTTTATCTCCACGTAATATCACCTGTTTGTTAGAACGGCTCTGCAATGATTGTTGCAGCGCATAATCCAGATCATCTGATTTAATAATTTGTTTAGCGATCAATATTTCGCCATTATTGTTAATAATAACTTCCAGTGCACCCTGATCTTCAAGATTGACGGCACTGTTAGCTTCTGGCAAAACGATATCGAGTGATTGATCTTTGACAAAGTGAGCAGTCAGCATAAAAAAAACCAGTAACAGAAAGACAATATCAATGAGTGGTGTCAGGTTAGGTGTTTTGTGCCGAGTTGTTAAACCTTTAAATTGCATCGTTCCATACCTCGACTAGGTCTCGGGATTTTCAAGGATGGGCAGCGTATTTTGATGCGGCAGTATCTCGATCAGCATGGATGCATAATTTTGCATGGCATGGCTATGTCTTTCTGCCCGTCCCTCTAACCAGTGCAATAAAAAAAGGATAGGTAAGGCTACAGCCAGGCCCACTCCTGTGGTAATCATGGCTTCCCAGATACCACCTGCGAGCATCTGCGCATCGACCTTACCGCCCATTTGATCTATAACCATGAAGGCTTTAATCATGCCGGTAATTGTGCCAAACAAGCCCAGTAAGGGTGCGGTATCACCGAGGATATTTAGTGTACGAAATCCTCTTTGCATGCGTTGCAATTCCCATGAGCCGATACGCGATGCCACACGAACAAGATCAAGAACACCTTGTTTATGTGCGTGTAATAAACCCCTGAGAATAGCAACTTCGGGGCCACGTAAACCTTTGATCAACGACTGCACATCATTGCCATGTGTGGCATTTTGCATATCACCATAAAATCGCTGCGGCAATTTACCTATACGAAAGAAATGCATGTATCGTTCAAATACAATGGTTAGCGCAATCATGGAATAAACCAGCAGAATCCAGACGACTGGGCCACCTTTACTAAATATTTCGGGTACACTCATAGATGCAATTTTTTATATATCAGATAGTTAAAATACGCCGCCAATCCTAACCAATATAAGGGCGTACTAAAATGTGACACAGTGTCGCGCGACAAATTGTCGCACCCCATTTGTGATTATCCAGATAAGCTTTAGAATAGAATCTTATGTTAAATGAATTACTCATCACTCCCGGCAACAGCATCAATATCAAACGCATTATCTGGCTAAGACTTATTGTCCTGGTGGGAGAAGTTATTGCGGTATGGATGACAACTAGCTATCTGCACATAGAATTACCTCTTTTTCCAATATCCGTTGTTTTATCTGTGATTTTTATCGTCAGTATTGCCAGTTTGATTCGATTACGAATACTCTGGCCAGTGTCTAATAATGAGTTATTTCTTCAACTGGTCATTGATGTAATCGCATTAACCTTCCTGCTTTATTACTGCGGCGGCTCAACTAACCCTTTTGCCCCCTTATTTCTGTTACCGCTAGTTCTCACGGCGGCGACACTGGCAGGCTGGTATGCATGGTTGATGGTGGCATTAACCATCAGCTGCTACTCGCTGCTATTGTTTTTTTATATCCCTTTTCCCGAAACCCATAGCATGCACGGGGAAGGTTTCCGACTACATGTTGTAGGGATGTGGTTAGGCTTTATCTTCAGTGCATTATTGATAGCTGGCTTCACTGCACGCATGGCAATTACTGTACAACGCCAGAACAAAAAGATTGCTGATCTACGCGAAAAACACTTAAAACACGAACATGTTCTGGCACTGGGTACACTGGCTGCCGGTGCTGCCCACGAACTGGGCACGCCACTATCAACCATGGCTATATTACTTAAAGACCTGACACCGGATATGCCATTGACAGAGTCGAAACTTAATACCCTGAAAAACCAGGTTGACCGCTGTAAAACTATACTTGGCTCGATTTCAGCTGCTTCGGGTGAAATTCGCGCCGAATCCGGCCGTATTTCAAAACTGGATGATTACCTGTTCAATTTACTGGAACGCTGGCATCGAACTCGTGAAGATATCACTGTTCAATCAGATTTTAAGGGGTCACAGCCGGCACCCAGCATAGTCGTTGATCAAACACTAGATCAGGCATTGTTAAATATTTTGAACAATGCCGCCGATGCCTCACCGGATAATATAGAAGTAGAAGGCCACTGGAGCGATAAAGAACTAATACTTATTGTATCCGACCGTGGACATGGACTATCACCCGAGCTAGAGGAAAAAGCAGGCGAAACTATTATGAGCACCAAACAGGACGGTATGGGTCTAGGTTTGTTTCTTACCTACACGACACTGGAAAGGCTGGGTGGTGAGGTGCGCATATATAACCGCGAAGGCGGCGGTGTTAAATGCCAGATAAATTTGCCTTTATCAACCATACGATTGAGCAAATAAATGAGTGAATACGAAAATACATCTCTGCAACAAATAGATCAACCCAGTCTGTTAATTGTCGATGATGACACGGTATTTTGTGAGGTACTGACTGAAGCGTTGACTCAACGTGGTTATTCGGTAAGTTCGGCACATAATGTTGATGATGGTATTGAGCTGGCCAAAAGAGAACCACCTGAATTTGCCGTTGTTGATTTAAAAATGCCGGGGAAGTCGGGACTTGAAATGGTTAGTGAATTAAAAAACCTGGATGAACATACACGTATAGTTGTACTCACTGGTTATGCATCTATTGCCACCGCTGTTGAAGCTATAAAACTGGGTGCCATACATTACCTGGCAAAACCTGCCGATGCTGATGACATCGCTGCCGCTTTTTATCGAGAACAGGGTGATAAAGAAATACCTATTCGGAGTAAGCCTTTGTCAGTAGGTCAGGTTGAATGGGAGCACATCCACAAAGTGCTGACTGAGTGTGAGGGTAATATTTCTGAGACTGCTCGCAGGCTCAATATGCACCGCCGAACACTACAGCGCAAACTGGCAAAATACCCGGTTAAAAATTAATTCGTGTTATATTCCCTGATGAACGAGGCATAAAAACCGCCTAAGATAAAAACAACTAAAGCTATCGATACGGTGGTTAGTATCATCAGTTTTATTCTTGATAAAAATTCCTTTCTGAAGCCGTTATCTGCAACCTGTATTCTGTAAACAAAAACCGATGGCAAAATTCCCAGCAACGATATATTGTGCATAATTATAATTGCGCAAGCTTAAAATCAACTTAACACAGCCTAATTACGTCTTGAATTCTCCAGCGGAAGCCAGCTTAATCTTGAAATGCGTTTGATAACTTCTCGGCTTGCAACTGCATCAGGCACTTCTGGCACAGGCAATCCCTGTAAAGTCTGGATATATCATCGCGCTCGGACTGGAGCAGTTTGACCGAGGCACACTGACAGTTTGTTACGTCTGCAGAATGGCACTCGAATGAGTTCAGGCAGCGGGGGCAGGTTTTTATTTTAATATCAGCCATAGATAAATTCTCAGATAAAAAATTAGTGCTCTACATAACCGTTTGAATGACTAAATGGCAAAATTATTCTGAAATTAAACTGCTATCTCTTTTCCAGTTGAGCTTTTTCTCAATGGCAGAGATCAACAAGCCGGCGATGTCTTTACCAGTGGCGGTTTCAATCGCTTCCAGACCGGGCGTCGATTTTACTTCCAGCAGTAATGGCCCCTCTTTAGAGCGGATTAGATCGACACCTGCGACTTTCAATCCAAGTGTTTTGGCGGCCTTGATCGCCATCGTTCTTTCACGCGGGGTAATTTTGACAATGGATGCTGAGCCACCCTGGTGGATTTCTGATCTGAATTCCCCCGGTGCCGCTTCACGTTGAATGGAGGCAACGACTTTGTCATCAATGACGAAGCAGCGTAAATCTTTACCGTGCGCCTCTTTGATGAACTTCTGCACCAGCAAGTTGGCACCCAGCGACTTGAAAGCATTAACAACACTCTCTGCCGCTTTTTTCGTTGATGCCAGAACAACACCGCGTCCCTGACCACGTTCCAGTAATTTAACGACCAACGGCGCGCCATCGACCATCTCGATCAGATCTCCAGTCTCCAGTGGCGAATTGGCAAAGCCCGTGGTGGGGATACTCACGCCATTTTTAAGCATTAGTTGCAGGGCATATAATTTATCCCTGGACTGAGTGATTGCCGTTGATGAGTTGATGGTATAAACACCCATACTCTCGAACTGGCGAGTCAGCGCACAACCATAGAAGGTAGCGCTGGGACGAATACGCGTAATAACCGCATCAAGATCATTGAGCACGGTGCCGCCACGATAATGCACTTCGGGTGAAACGGCATCCAGCTTCATGTAACACTGCTTAATATTCAGGAACACCATTTCATGGCCGTGCTCGTCGCCGGCTTCCAGGATACGTTGATTGCTGTAAAGCTCCGGATTGCTGGCTAGCAATCCAATTTTGAGACCGGTGCGCGGTTTTTTGTCCTTACCGTAATAGTCGTTTACTTCCTCGCGAGAAATGCCGCCAATGGCGAAACTGATCGACGGGTCAACAATCAGGCGGCCATTCATGGCTTCACGACCCAGCAGCATCCGATAACCCATGGTGTCGCGATTCGCTAAAGTAAGTTCAATGTCCCATTTGTTGCTGCCAAGCTTAATCGTGGCGTTAATAACATAACGTGTTTCAGATGCGCCACTCGAGCTTTTAACTACTCGCTTATCAACCACCGGCTTTTCACAACGAACTACGGTTTTTCGATCATGCTGAAGGGGATGAACTTCAAAGCTGACCCAGGTTTCCCCTTCGCGCCTGAATTTCTGAATATTGAACGCATGTATCGATGAGGTTTTGGCGCCTGAATCCACTCGCGCCTGAATGGCAGGAATACCCAACTCCGGAAAGGAGCACCACTCTTCACTCCCAATAATAACTTTTGGGTTATTTTCTTTCATAAGCACTCATTTTTTCTATCTGACTAGATCGCTCATTTACCAGCACTTTTTTTAGACGATGTATTGTGCCGTTGCGAATCATCACTCAATTTTTTCTTAACATCTTCAGGTATTTGAATTAATGTCCCATTAGACAACCATTGATGTTCGTTGGCAACCTGATTAATCAGTGAAATTCTTCTTTTTGTATCTGGGTGAGAACTCATTATCTGGGGCACATGAACACCCTGTTCATCTTGCTCATCGAGCAATACCTTAAATAAATCATCGACACCTTCAACATGCTGATAATAATTGTTGCTGGCCTGTAAACCTTCAATGTCTGCCAGCTCTTCCTGCTCACGACTAAAGCTCAGGAGTGTTAGCGTGCTCGTATCAACCAGCAAACCTGTCGCCGCATCAGATGACTGGCCCAGGAACGCAGCCAGGGCCAAACTGATGACAACACCTTTACCCAGCCCTCTTATAGGGTGACGTAGTTTAATGTGGCCAATTTCATGCCCCAATAACATCACCAGAGCATTTTCATGCGGCAATTTTTCCAGCAGGCCTCGATAGATAAAAATATGGCCTCCCAGGGTGGCCATTGCGTTCACAATATCCTGATCCACATAATGGGCGGTAATATCCATGCCCTCAGGGAGATCCATCTGCTTTGCCACTTCGTCACTAAGTGACTGCAAGTAATCATCAACAAGATCACGTTCAGCTTCGTTAGATTTAAAAGACTTCGCAATACTTTTTTCATACTCATAAGGCACGTATTCAGCAAGCCAGTCTACTGAGTAGGCCAGTGCAGCCGTGATGAGTATGATACCGGCAAGTGTTACTGTCACTAGCATCCCAAATTCTTTTAGGGGATGGGTATCGGTAACATTAATGCCCTCAGGAATTTCAGGATTAGTATATTTCAGACTAGCGCCCTACTTTACAGGTGACAGTGCCGTACCATAAACCAGTACTTCGACTGAACCAATACCACCACGGGCATTTTTTGATATTGAAGAGGTTTCAAATTTGATATTGAAGACCATGTTTGCATTCAGGTCTCTTGCCTGCTTTTTCATGCGCAGCACAGCTTCACGCCTGGCACGATCCAACAGGCTTTCATAAGCAATGACACGGCCACCTATAAGTGCGCGCAAGCCTGATAAAAATCGCTTGAAATAATCCACAGAAACTACAACGCTGCCTGCCACTAAGCAGGCTTCCATTGGCGTACTAGATACGGGCAGAATGCGACTGCTGATTGCAAGGATATCCCTATACTGCTTTTCTCTTTTAATAATTGACTTATAGTGCTTTTTTTCTGCAATACGTCCAAAAAAATAGCCCAGCCCAAGTAACGTAACAAATACGATTAGATCAGACATGACTTTATTCCAGTATTACAGCAGTACCATAAGCAAACAGTTCTGCTGCACCCTGGGTCACCGAAGATGTAGAAAATCGCACATTTAATACCGCATTGGCACCTACAGCAGTGGCCTGCTGCTTCATTCGATCAACGGCCTCTTCACGTGATTCCTGAAGTAGCTCTGTATAACCTTTCAGTTCACCACCAAATATATTCTTAAGGCCAGCCATTAAATCCCGGCCCACATGTTTAGCCCGAACCGTACTTCCCTGAACCAGTCCTAAATGCTGCTTAACGAATTTACCTGGAATTATTTCCATATTAGTGATTATCATGCTGAGCTCCTTCTAGAAAGGTTGCAATTTATGTTAGATAAATATAACTACACATAAAAGTAGCACATGAGCGTAAATTGTCACTATTAAGCAGCTGCTTGTATTCTACTGGCACTCATTAAAAATTCTGGAGGTACAGTTTTCACATATCGACTTATCAAGACGATTATAGATACTTCGAATTGCTGTTGTTTTTGTATCAAAAAAATGATCGCTGCCAATTTTTTTAATAAAACATGATTTAGCTGCAAATTCATAAACCGAAGGTTTCATATCAACAAAATAGAGACCTCCCTTTCTTTTTGCCAAACTCTTGTTTTCAGCAACCAATGTTTCAGCACCCGCCAAATCTATAAAGTTAATACCACTTGCATCAACCAATATATGATGAATTCCTTCTCTTTCAGAAATTTGAGAAATATTCTTATGTATGTAATTGATAGAACCAAAATAAATCGACATATCAACTCGGATAATCTTAAGTTGTGGGCATTGCTTCAATGGTTTTTTGAGAACACTGGCGAACTTCCTTTTTTTACCATCGGGTGACGCATCTATCGACAGAACAGGGATTTGTGGCGTCGATGTTTTTGCCAGAAATAAAACTAGCGACAACAAAACGCCCATGTAGATTGCAAACTCAAGCTCAAGAAATAATGTTGCAAAAAAAGTTGTCAGCAAGATTGATGACTCAGATTTACTCAAAGTAAGAATTTGAGTAATGTGATGAAAATCAATCAACTTGTATGCAACCAGCAAAATAATTCCACCCATTGCTGCGATAGGTAAATATGCGGTCAAAGGGGCAATGAGTAAAACAATGATCATTAACATCACGGCTGCAAATATTGCTGATAATGGTGTTTGCGCGCCTGCATCATAATTGATACCTGAACGAGTAAATGAACCTGAGCCGGCATAACTGGAAAAAAAACTGCCCACAATATTCGACATACCCTGTCCGATAAATTCCTGGTTAGCATTAATACGTTGGCTCGATTTTGTTGCCACGGCTCTACTAATAGATACGGCTTCAATAAGTCCCAACAAAGCCACCGCAAATGCTTCCGGCGCTAACATCCTGATGGTTTCAAAAGAAAATTCTGGAGTAGAAAATGGCGGTAAATGTGCTGGGATTTCTCCAACCAGGGCAATACCATCGGTATATTCTTTGAACAACAAGGCAAAAATACTTCCAACAATCATGCCCGCCAAAAGGTTTGGAAGTTTAGTGTTAAATTTCTTTACTAACAGTGCAGTAGCTATAGTGACTGCAGCAATAACCACCAGATAATAATTTGCCTGTCCGATGCCGTTAAATAACCCCACCCAGGTATGCAAAAATGACTCTCCCTTAGGAATTGAGATACCAAAGATATGTTTCATTTGGCTGGTAGCAATCAAAATAGCCGCCCCGGCGGTAAAACCTATCACTACAGTATGCGAAACAAAGTTAACCAGAGCGCCTAACCGTGCCAGTCCAAATGCCAGTTGGTATACACCTGCGAGCAAGGTAAGCGTTAGTGCTAATGAAATAAATTCAGGCGTTCCCGGAGTTGCATGATGGCTTACCGCTGAAAAGACCACAATTGAAATCGCCGTTGTTGGACCTGATACCAGATGAAATGAAGAACCAAATAATGCTGCAATAATGGGCGTAACCATCGCCGTATACAGACCATACTCAGGTGGCAAACCTGCAATCAGGGCAAATGCTACGCCCTGAGGTAGCACAATAACCGCACCTGTTAACCCTGCTATAAAATCAGCTTTTACTGATTCTTTAGTAGTTAATCGAAACCAGGTCAAAAAAGGGAAAATCTCTGATAATTTCATCAATGTCTCATGTTGTATTATTGTTTACGATTCATAACCCGGTCATAACGCACCAATATCAGGACGCTAAACCATCTATATAAAGCTTCTTATACAGTGGTTTAAGCCGATCATTAGTTTTCGTTAATCGAAATATTAGCTATGTATTACTTCTGAATCGAGGTGAAGTGGCAAAATGCAGCACTATAGCAGGGCTGCTATACCTACCTCTCTCAAGACGAATTTCGCCCTGCCAGTATCATTGCCATGTAACCATATGAATATTAACTAATGATTAAATTATTTGACGAATATTTATGTTACCAAAAAAAGTCATACGTATGCATTACTTTTTTAGATAATAAGAGTAATATCTAAAGAGGCGAATTTATGAGTTTTACAAAGATGGAGTACGAACATGTCAGAAACAACGTTAAGAGAACAAACGCAGAAAGCCTTACAGGACTTTATGTCAGCAATTCCCGAGGATGCTCAGCATATAGTGATGGGTGCCTTTGAGAGATTGATGGACTCAGTAGCGGGTGACGATGCTCCATCAGTCGGTGATATGGCTCCTGATTTCGAACTACCTAATATGCGTGGCGGTAACACCCGACTATCAGAGCGTTTATATCAGGGTCCCGTTGTACTCAGCTTTTATCGTGGTGGCTGGTGCCCATTCTGCAACCTGGAATTTAAAGCCCTGTCAGACATCTTCCCAGAAATTGAAGCCAGAGGTGCATCAATGATCGGTATATCGCCAGAAATTCCGGATGCGTCGCTTACGACTATTGAGAAACATAATCTACCCTTTGAGGTTCTTAGCGATGTTGGCAACAAGATTGCGGATGAATATGGTCTTGTCATGTCTATATATGAAGAGTTGCGCCCTCTTTACCAACAATGGGGCCTTGATGTACCTGCGGCAAATGGTGATGATAGCTACCAGCTACCCATCCCTGCTACCTATATCATCAAACAGGACGGTCACATCCATAGCTGTTATGTAAACAAGGATTACACTTCTCGCATGGAACCAAAGGATATTCTTGCGGCACTTGATAGCCTGTAATATTGCTACGCCCATTTAAATGACCATACAAATAAAAAAGGCCACCCAAATGGGTGGCCTTTTTTATTTGTATGGCGGACCGGACGGGACTCGAACCCGCGACCTCCGGCGTGACAGGCCGGCATTCTAACCAGCTGAACTACCGGTCCGTAATTTGGTGGGTGATGAGGGGATCGAACCCCCGACATTCGCCTTGTAAGGGCGACGCTCTACCAGCTGAGCTAATCACCCTTGCTGAGAAGGCGAGATTCTATAGAAAAATAGCTCTATCGGCTACTGCTAATACGATTTTTTTAATATAAATATCCATGTTTTTGATTTTTAAGAGATAGAAGCTTTGATTCAGCTCAATTAGCTCCATATAAATGCTCGCTAAGTAATTACTTAGGCTTCTATAATGATTACAGGAATGATCGATAATAGAGGGCTATTTCGATGACTATACAAATAGAATTTCTGGGTGCGGCTGGAGAAGTTACCGGGTCCTGTCATCTCGTTCAAGTCGGTGAACGGCGCATTCTTCTCGATTGCGGTCTCATTCAAGGACAGCGCACTGACGAAGAACGTAATCGCGCGCCCTTTCCTTTCGACCCTAAGACCATTGATGCAGTCGTGCTTAGCCATGCTCATATCGATCATTCGGGACGACTACCTATGTTGGTCAATGCTGGGTTTAAAGGCCCTATATATACACACAGCGCCTGTATTGACCTCTGTCGAATCATGCTAAAAGATTCCGCCTTTCTAAATGAAAAAGAAACCGAATGGGAAAACCGTAAACGATTGCGCAAAGGTTTAAAGGAACAGGAACCTCTTTACACTGAAGAAGACGTAGTACACACACTTAAACAGTTCCGAAAACTGGACTATCAGCAGAAGCAACGTATTCTCCCCAGTATTGAGCTACGTCTAAATGATGCTGGGCATATTCTTGGCTCCTCCATTATTGAGCTCTGGCTGGAAGATAATGGTGTCGAACGTAAACTGGTCTTTAGTGGAGATTTAGGTCGGCCCGGTATGCCTATACTAAATGACCCTGCTTTAATTAAAAGAGCTGATCTTGTTATTATGGAAAGCACCTACGGTGATCGGTGCCACCGAAGCTGGGAAGATACCCGAAGCGAAATAGCTGAAGTGCTTAGCTGCGTGACGAACGGTAAAGGTAATATCCTGATTCCTGCTTTCGCCGTAGGCCGCACACAGGAAATACTTTATTTATTCACCAAATACTATGACGAATGGAAACTTGATCGTTGGCAAGTTTTTCTCGACAGCCCTTTAGCCATTCAGGCTACAGAAGTATTTACACATCACAGTTATTTGTTCGATCCCGAAATGGAGGCCTTATGGAAAAAGAATAGACAAAAATCTATTCTGCCAAATTTACATATATCACATACTACTATTCAATCAATGGCATTAAACCGAATTAGCTCCGGTGCGATTATTATTGCAGGCAGCGGCATGTGTACCGGTGGACGAATTAAGCAGCATTTCAAGCACAACATCTGGCGCAAGGATTGTCATGTCATTATTACCGGCTTTCAGGCTCGTGGCACACTTGGGCGCATGCTGGTAGATGGTGCAAAACATATCAGGTTGTGGGGAGAAACGATAAGAGTAAATGCGCAGATTCACACCATCGGCGGTCTTTCTGCACATGCCGATGAATATGATCTTAAAAACTGGTATTCGAATTTTGAGAATCGTCCACCGGTTGTCCTGGTTCACGGCGAGGCGGTTGCATTTGAAAAGTTATCTCAAACATTAAAATCCGAACTCAATGCCGATGTCACCATCGCACAACACGGGCAAAAGATAGATTTAACAAAACTCTAGATTTAAATAACAGGCAAGGCACTGACAGCGGGAACGTGCTTTGTATATTCAATGTGTTAAAATTATCATCAAAGGCCAAATTTACTTTTTAATTTATCCTTTAGCTTATCTGTCGTTTCTTTTTTCTTGAGATCCTGCTCAGCGTTAATAGTATCTCTTAATGCTGCCAGACGCTGCTGCAACTGCTTTTCATTGCCATCAACTTTATTTTTAATCACATCAAGCTTTTCCTTCCTGGATTCAATTCTAGCTATAGATTGTTTTAGTTTTTCATTAATACGTATCTTTAGTTCATTTTCAAATTCCAGTTTTTTCTGATTAAGCTTATTCTTAAGTTCTTTACCCAACTGATTATCAAGATCAGAACTGAGCTTTATACTTAAATCACTCATTGATCCGCTAAAATGACCGTCAAGATTAAAAGCCTTAACACCTTTAAAAGACGAAGCCAGCAATGAAGATGAACTGCCCGAATCAAAACTAACGTGGTTAAATTGTATTTTAGCTGTACCCTGGAGAGAACCATGCTGTAACTTTGCATCAAGATTAAAATCCATCAATGCACGCTTCATTGTTAGTGGTAGTTTGCTACTTCTAGATACAACAAAATCGTCAATTTTAGATTTAACTATCATATATTTAAAACGTGAAAAACCATTGGTTTTTTCAACATAATTAAATTCGCCGCTAATTTCCTCACTTTCTTTATTAACCAATGAAACACCGCGTAGCCTTAATCGCATTGGCTCTTTGTTGATAGCTTGATTAGATGACATAGCTGTGACTATGCCTTCAAACTGACCACGGGGTAAATTTGCCGTTATCATGGTCTTACGAACATACAAATCTGGCATTGGGTTTAATTCATTAAAGACTATATCAACGCCCTTACTTCGTTCAATCTCAGGAGATTTTTTAGCTTCTTTATTATCTAGATATGGAGCAATTCGTTTATACCATTTTCTTGCCAATGCTGTATATCCAGATACCTGATCACCAAAAAGAATCTGGCTGATATTTTCCGCATTTAAATTATCTAGTTTGTATTTATTTTTAATTCTTGCGATATCTAATGCTGGAGCATCTTTAGCTGCTTTCAACTCTTCACTAAGACGATCCAGATCAGCACCAAACTGTTGTTTAGCCTGTTTAATGCGTTCAACTTCCGCTTTTAAATCATCACTAAGTTGTTTAGCATCTTTGATTGCAGCCAGCTTTTGACTAGTGTTACCTTTAACATCATTCTGTATTTTTTTAAAGCGAGCTTCATACTTATCAGTCATGGCTTTATTGGGCAATACTTTACTAATCTCCTGCCATTTTTTGTCCGTTTTTGATAAATCATCTTCAAGTTCGCTGATAAGCTTATCTGAGATCAAAGGTTCGACCGCTAAAACATCTTCAATATCCGGCAAATCTATCTCAGGCATAGTTATATTATCATTACCTTCAGAATCATCTTTACTTGAGTCTTCCTTAGCGATCTTTTCTATCAATCCAGATTTATGTCGAGCGGTATTGACCTGAATATCAGTTATTGAAGCTTCATCGATAACAAGCTTACCCAATAACATATGCCCCAGCGAAAGCGCAAACTTAACTTTATCTATCTGCGCAGTATTAACCATGGCCTGTTCAGGATCAGCAATCTGAATATTATTAATTTCGATCATGAATGGCGTATAACTTATTTTAACTTCTTCAATATCAACCTTTGCGCCATTCATATCAGTTAAACCAGACTCGATTAATGGTTTAATAAAGCGGCCTGCAAATAATAATGTTGTTGTTAATAACAACAACATGACAACAATCGCAATCAAACCTCCCCAACGTATGCTTTTCATATTCTTACTCCACCATTGAAGTAAATCGTGTTACAAGTTTGCTGCTTTGAAGCCATGAAACAATCTTAGAATTATTTAGATAAACTAAAATGTGAGTCCGGTAACGTTTGATTAAAAAATTCAGGATTAAAACCATCGGGATAAATGCCAGCAATGTAGCAACAAGACTACCCATTACAATAGTATTATTAAAATGGGCAACCCGCCAAAAAATTGAGTTATACATATTCGTCCATGTAGCCTGCATCTCTGCGTACTGCAATATGAACAAGCCTACGTTATGAAACACTGGATCAAGCAGATAGGCGAGACCGGTGAAAAATGCCAACGCCAGTAAAAACGCAGCCAGATTTATCCGAAAGGCGAGCAGTACAAAAATCACCAGCACATTATGCAAACTAAACAGGGGCGTGAAGCCCGCCACCATTGCCAGCGCAATGCCCATGCTGATCTGAACAGGTTCGGCTTCAGATGCCAGCACTCTAAGAAATTTAATAATCTGAGTTATCATTATGCCACTATCCTTTAATTGATTTTTCTATCCGGCTGTTAGCATACATTAATGCTGGGTAAAACTAACCGAGACCTGCCCTTTATATTCTTCGTCAAAGACCATGTCAATCGACATATCGCCTGCCTCCTCTACAATCCTGACCTGTTTTAAATCAGG
>JAOUNI010000006.1 GCA_029881035.1 Gammaproteobacteria bacterium
CTCACCTTCCACCCATATCCATGAAAAATTCTGTTCGAGCACGGCGGCGGCCGCACGATTGAGTTCGGAAACAGAGTAGAGGGTGCGGCTGGAAGGGGTGTCTTTTAATATCATTCAATCAATGTGGTTTTGGAGTTTCTCAGTGTCAGTAGTTTAAACCAGCATTGGCGTTATACCCAGCCTGCTATTTTGTGCCATGTTTTCATTAGCCGTGCTCATGATTTTTCGTAAGTAGGGCTTACGATGAACGGTCAGAAGCCGTATAATAGCGGGCTTTCATAAGATCACCACATTTACAGGAATACTATGCGAATTATTGAGGAAGCTCTCACTTTTGACGACGTTTTACTGGTTCCTGCGCACTCAATAATAATGCCGAAAGATGTCAGTCTGCGTACTAAAGTGACCCGCGATATCGAATTGAATATTCCATTGTTATCCGCCGCTATGGATACCGTTACCGAGGCCCGCCTGTCTATTGCACTGGCTCAGGAAGGTGGTCTGGGTATTATCCATAAGAATATGACAGCAAAGGAACAGGCGGCTGAAGTCAATCGTGTTAAGAAATATGAAAGTGGTGTGATTACCGATCCGGTAAAAGTCACCCCGGAAACCTCTGTGCGTGAAGTCATTGAATTGCGCCAGCACTATAAAATTTCGGGTGTGCCGGTTATGCAGGGCGACGATCTGGTCGGTCTGGTGACCAGCCGTGACGTACGTTTTGAAACTAATCTGGATCAGCCGGTTTCGGCCATCATGACGCCGAAGGAAAAACTGGTGACAGTTAAAGAAGGCGCATCTAAAGAAGAAATTTTAGCGCTGTTGCACAAGCACCGTATCGAGCGCGTACTGGTCGTCAATGACGACTTCAAATTGCGCGGCATGATCACCGTCAAGGATATACAGAAATCGACCGACTTTCCTAATGCCTGTAAAGATGCGCAGGGTCGTTTGCGCGTTGGTGCTGCTGTCGGTACCGGTATCGGCACTGAAGAACGTGTTGAGTTACTGGTGAAAGCAGGTGTTGATGTTATCGTTGTTGATACTGCGCATGGCCATTCACAGGCAGTGCTTGACCGGGTGAGCTGGGTTAAAAAGAATTTTGACGTGCAGGTCATTGGTGGCAACATCGCCACCGGTGCAGCTGCCAAAGCTTTAGTAGAGGCAGGTGCGGATGGTGTGAAGGTCGGTATCGGCCCCGGCTCGATCTGCACTACGCGAATCGTCGCTGGTGTTGGTGTGCCACAGATCACCGCGATTAAAAACGTCGCTGCCGCATTAGAAGGCACCGGCGTGCCATTAATTGCAGATGGTGGTATTCGTTTTTCGGGTGACATGTCCAAAGCGATTGCGGCTGGTGGTTACTGCATCATGGTTGGCGGCATGCTGGCGGGTACGGAAGAAGCGCCGGGTGAAGTTATTCTGTATCAGGGGCGCTCGTATAAAGCTTATCGCGGCATGGGTTCGCTGGGTGCGATGAAGAAAGGCTCCAGTGATCGTTACTTCCAGGACAGTTCTGAAGGCAGCGATAAACTGGTGCCTGAGGGTATCGAAGGTCGTGTTGCTTATAAAGGCCCGCTGACAGCGATTGTCCATCAGATGATCGGCGGTCTGCGTTCCAGTATGGGTTACGTGGGCTGTTCGTCGATTGATGAAATGCGCACCAAGCCGGAGTTTGTACGCATCTCCGGTGCCGGCATGGCCGAGTCGCACGTTCATGATGTGACGATTACCAAAGAAGCGCCTAATTACCGCTCTTCCTGATAAATCACAGAAGGTCATGCAGAGGGCGCAGAGAAAACAGTTTAACTTGTCGATCTTTGCGCCCTTTGTGCTTCTGTTGATAAATTTTATTTAATTAAAAAAGAAATTACTTATGCAAGACATTCATTCCGACCGAATACTGATTATCGACTTTGGTTCACAGTACACCCAGTTGATTGCCCGCCGCGTGCGCGAAGCAGGCGTTTACTGTGAAGTCCACCACACCGGCATTGAAGATCAGGAGATAAGAGATTTCAAACCCAAGGGCATCATTCTTTCCGGTGGTCCTGAGTCGGTGACCGCGGTCGATACCCTGGTTGCCCCTGATCTGGTGTTTAATCTGGGCGTGCCGGTGCTGGGTATTTGTTACGGCATGCAAACCATGGCGGCGCAACTGGGTGGCAAAGTCGGTGCCTCGAAACATCGTGAGTTTGGTTTTGCACGAGTACGTGCTCGTGGCCACAGCCGTTTATTAAAAGATATTGAAGATCATGTGAACGAAGAAGGTCATGCCTTCCTTGACGTCTGGATGTCGCACGGTGACAGGGTGGAAGAATTACCGGAAGGCTTTATTTGCATCGCCAGTACCGACAGTGCACCCCTGGCCGGCATGGCGGATGAGAAATGCGGTTTTTACGGTGTGCAATTTCACCCCGAGGTGACACACACCAAACAGGGGCAGCGCATCATCGAACGCTTTGTGCACGAAATTTGTGGCTGTGCTGCCATGTGGACAGCGGACAATATTATCGAAGACAGTATTGCGCGTATCCGCAATCGGGTCGGTAGCGACGAAGTAGTGCTGGGCCTGTCGGGCGGCGTCGATTCATCCGTGGTTGCGGCGATGCTGCATCGTGCTATTGGCGAACAGCTGACCTGTGTGTTTGTTGATAATGGTCTGCTGCGCCATATGGAAGGCGATACGGTGATGGCGGTGTTTGCCGAGAACATGGGTGTCAAAGTCATTCGAGTTGATGCTGAAAAACGTTTCCTTGACGAGTTGAAAGGCGTTAGTGATCCCGAGTTGAAACGAAAAGTAATCGGCCGTGTTTTTGTCGAGATTTTCGAAGAAGAAGCCAACAAGTTGACCAGTGCAAACTGGCTGGCGCAGGGCACGATTTACCCTGATGTGATTGAATCGGCGGGTAGTAAAAATTCCCACCTGATTAAATCGCACCATAACGTTGGTGGTCTGCCGGAAGGCATGCGCCTGCAACTGGTTGAGCCATTGCGCGAATTGTTCAAGGACGAAGTGCGCAAGATTGGTGTTGAGTTAGGTCTGCCTTCTGAAATGGTTTATCGTCATCCGTTCCCTGGCCCGGGTCTGGGTGTGCGTATCCTGGGTGAAGTTAAAAAAGAATATGCTGATCTGCTACGTTTGGCTGACCATATTTTTATCGAAGAACTTTATAAAAATGATTTGTACGATAAAGTGAGTCAGGCTTTCACCGTGTTTATTCCGGTTAAATCGGTCGGTGTCATGGGCGACGGTCGTCGTTACGATTATGTGGTGGCTTTACGCGCGGTTGAAACTATTGATTTCATGACCGCACGCTGGGCACATCTGCCTTATGATTTTCTTGGTCACGTTTCAACGCGTATTATTAATGAAGTGGATGGTATTTCACGCGTGACTTACGATATTTCTGGCAAGCCGCCAGCCACGATTGAATGGGAATAATTAAACAGTTCTATCTAACATAGGACTATTTATTAATGACAAATTTCTTTCAGGTCGGATAAAAGCAGATTTCTATCGTAAGGTTTTTGAGCGACTTTTTTGACATTAGTGTAGTTGCGACTTTTTCTTGCTATCTCTAATTTGTCTCGTATGGATGACAGAATGACTGGGATTTTCGCGGTCTCCTGTTTGGAAAACAGGATTTGACTCATTTCAAGGCCATCAAGACCTCCCATTTCAACATCGCTGATGATCAGGTCTACATCATGATGCTGAATGAACTTCAGGCAATCACGAGCGTTGTCGACGGTTTTGACAATGTAGTCATTTTCATTTTTGAGGAAGCTCTTAATTAGATGTCTTGAAATTGCGTCATCATCGACGATCAGGATTAGTTTCTTAGATATGATCAAATCCCTTTATATAGAAATTAATATTAATAATGCCACGCATATCGAGCACAGATAAAATTGTAATCTTTTTTGAAAAGTAAAAGTAATACTTATAATGTGGTCAAAGAGTATTTGTATGAACGATAAACACTGGATGCGGCATGCACTGGAGCTGGCAAAAAAAGCTGAATCAATGGGTGAGGTACCAGTTGGAGCAGTCATTGTTAAAGATAATAAGATTCTAGCGGAAGGCTGGAACCAGCCCATTATTTCTAATGATGCGACCGCTCATGCCGAGATCATGGCTTTGCGAGCAGCCGGTGAGGCGCTCAATAATTATCGGATTACTGATGCTGAGTTGTTTGTTACTCTTGAGCCCTGTTCGATGTGTGTCGGTGCCTTAATTCATGCACGCATCAAGCGAGTTGTATATGCCGCCAGCGAACCAAGAACCGGGGCACTCGGTGGTGCGTTTAATTTGCTCGAGTCGAATGACCATAATCATCTGTTTGAAGTGGAAGCGGGTGTGCTGGCGGATGAAAGCCGTGAGTTAATCCAGGCGTTCTTTAAAACCCGTCGTAAATAGCTATCGGGATTGTTCTTCCAGATCTTCCAGCATTTTCTTAAAACTGTTAACACGTTGCTGGGAAAGTTCGCCTTTGTTCAGTGCTTCATTAATGGCGCAGCCGGGCTCAGTAGTGTGAGTGCAGTTGCTGAACTTGCAATAACCCTGGTACGGCTTGAGTTCGATAAAACCATTCACGATATCTTCTTTGTCACGATTCCAGGGCGTGAAATCACGTACACCGGGTGAGTCAATTAATGCGCCACCGTCGGGCAGATGATAAAGTGATGATACCGTGGTGGTGTGTTTTCCTTCTTTGGAAGCAGTGGAGATTTCGCCGATGCGAATATCGATGTCCGGCAACAGCATTTTAACCAGTGATGATTTGCCGACACCGGATAACCCCACCAGAATGCTGACGGTGCCCTGCAAGGCTTCTTTTAATTCATTCAGTCCGGTGTCTTTATTGATGCTAGTTTCAATGATGCGATAACCAATATGTTTATAGGTCTCTTTGATGTTATTAATCACTGACCGGTTATCGTCATTGAGCAAATCAATTTTATTGATAACGATTAAAGCTTCAGCTGGAAGGTTTTCAGCCGCAGTTAGATAGCGGTCTATTAAATAGTCATTCGGTTCAGGTTCGACCGAACAGACAATAACAACCTGACCGATGTTGGCCGCCACCGTTTTTGCCTGACCGGCAAAACCAGTTTTCTCTAGAACATTTTTTCTTTCATTGATGGCGACGACAACACCGTGATGGTGCTGATCGATTTGAATTACTACACTATCACCACAGGCAATGTCACCGAGGTTTTGTCGGAGTTTACAGTCGTATTGCTGATTGTCATCCGTTTCGATAACGAGTTTTCTGCCATGATGGCTCACCACCAGTCCATTGAATATTTGGTTGTCAGAGGTGTTTTTTTCAGAGTCTGGAAGTTTGCTCAGATCATTTTTGTTGGAGGCGATACGTCGTTTTTGTTGATCGGTAAGTCTACGTTTTGCCATCGTATTTAAATAAAAATAGCTGGTAGCTTAAAATTTATAGTATTTTTCATTGAGAAAGTGTGCTACTGCTTCGGTATCTTCATCAAACCAGGCAATGCCAAGATTGTCTTTACAACGCCTAACTTGCTTACTAAGCGCCTCCATGGATTTTACAAAACGAGTTTCTCGGGTGTAGACACTGCTGGTATGGCACTTGTTGCAATGTGCTTCATGCGTTTCTTCGCCGTGTTGATAAAGCTCGGCATTTTTCTCTGCTTGTGCGAAGGAAGAAAACAGTGACAAAGTAGCAGATGTACATATCAATAAAAAAAGTTTTTTCATTATTATATTCCTCAAACTTGTGAGTTTATGTCCGTGTATTTAAATGGGCAATTCTAACAGGTGCAGGTGGATGTGAGTCATAGAAAGCTGAATACACCGGGTCGGGTGTTAGAGTGCTGGCATTTTCACGGTACAGGCCAACTAACGCTTTAATTAGATGTTGAGCATCGGTTTGTTCAGCAGCAAAGGCATCCGCCTCAAATTCGTTCTTACGTGAGAACAGACTCATTATAGGGCTGAGTATAAAAGTAAAAACCGGAGAAACTATAGTGAATAACAGCAGGGCCATATAGGTTGATTGAGTAGTGATGCCAAGACCGTTATAAAACCACTGATTTTTCATTAACCAGGCGAGAATTGCGAGGCCAGCCAGAGTGGTCGCAAAAGAAATCAGGATACTTTTGATGATGTGCTTTTTCTTGAAATGTCCTAGCTCGTGTGCCAGTACTGCTTCTAGCTCATCGTCGCTGAGCATTTTTAAGAGCGTGTCGTAAAATACGATGCGCTTGTTACGGCCGAAGCCTGAAAAATAGGCATTGCCGTGGGAAGAACGTTTTGAGCCATCAATCACAAACACGCCATTGCTACTGAAGCCACAGCGTTCGAGTAGACCTTTAATGCGGTTTAGTGTATTGCCTTCTGCTAGTGGCTCAAATTTATTGAAGATAGGTGCTATCCAGGTGGGATAAATCCACATCATCAATATGCTGAAGCCGGACAGCAATACCCAAGTATAGAGCCACCACATCTCGCCCATCTGTTCCATTAGCCATAAAATCGCATACAACAAAGGTACGCCAATGATGAGGCCGAGTACGGAGCCTTTGAATATATCGATGATAAAAGTTTTAATAGTGGTCTTATTGAAACCAAATTTTTCTTCAATAACAAAAGTCGTATAAATAGAAAATGGTAATTCCAGTGCTGCTGAAATCAGGCTGAACGCCAGTATGACCATGATACCGGTTAAAATCGGACTGAAACTCAGGTTAATAATGTTTTGATCTAGCCATTCCAGGCCGCCGCCCAGTGTCCAGATGAGCAGTAAGGCGGCATCATAAAACATCGGCCAGCGACCAAAACGAGTTTTTGTGGAAGTGTAGTCGGCCGCTTTCTGGTGTTCTTCCAGGGTGATTTTATCGGCGAACGATTCAGGTACATTGTTACGGTGCTGGCTAATGTGTGCAATCTGGCGAGCCGAAAGCCACAATCTCAGGCCAATCGACAAAACTAACATCGACAAAAAGAACTGGGTAAATGTAAACATGTATTTCCTTTATTTGAGAATAACAAATGATGCTATATTATCCATTCTATAGTGCTAGATGGCTAGACGACTTTTAACCTAAATATATATACAACAAGGAAATACTGAACATGGCACAGCCCAACGATGAAAACTTGATCTGGATTGACCTGGAAATGACCGGTCTCGACCCGCTTTCTGATCGAATCATAGAAATAGCCACCATCGTCACCGATAAAAACCTGAACATCATCGACAAAGGTCCCTCTGTGGTAGTGCATCAGAGTGATGAAATGCTTGATGGTATGGATGAGTGGTGTACTAATCAGCACGGTAAAACAGGTCTCACCGAACGTGTGCGCAATAGCTCTATTTCTGAAGAGACTGCTGAAGCCATTACCATCTCGTTTCTGAAGAAATACGTCCCCGCCGGAAAGTCACCCATGTGTGGTAACAGCATCTGTCAGGATCGACGCTTTCTTGCCCGTTGGATGCCCGAACTGGAAGAGTATTTCCACTACCGCAATCTCGATGTTAGTGCACTGAAAGAGCTGGCCGTACGTTGGGCGCCACAAGCACTCGAAGGCTTCAGTAAAACGGGTAGCCATCTGGCTATGGATGACATTCTCGATTCGATTGGAGAATTGAAGCATTATCGGAAAACGATGTTATCAATTTAATTTGGGACTAACTTCATCGTTCCTGCGCGTTTTTACTGGAAGCAGTGATGCTTAAATACACAGGTTACGGACCTGAGGATAGAATCCACCTTTGGGTTTTTGTACAATTTTGAATTTTTGTATTAATTTATAGTTTCGGCGTTAGTAGATGCGACTATTCATTATCACAAAATTTTCAAATTAATAAAGTTTCAGGAATATATCGTGTCATCTCAGTCTAATTTCGAGCAAATTAAGCCCTATCTAACACTGTTTGGTGAGAATGTTTATTTGCAAGCTGCAGGGATTCTGGTCAGTGCTTACATTATAGGTAAGCTGATTAATCTTTTTTTAGGTGTGATTTTACAGAAGCTGGCCAGTAAATCACACAGCAAATTGGATGATCAGATTCTCAGATTACTTCAGCCACCGGTTTTTTATACCATTATCATTATCGCTGTTGCGATAGCTGCAAAATTAATTTTTCCTGCTAGCGTTGAGCTTATTGTTATCCCTTTATTTGAGACGGTTGCAGTAATTATCTGGACTGTTCTGACTTTGCGAGTGTCTCGATTGCTGATACGAGCAGGTAGTCTTCAAGTTGACCGGTTTACCCTGATCCATAATCAAACCCGTCCTTTATTTGAAAATCTGGCAATGATGATTATCGTTGCGCTGTCGCTGTACTTTGTCTTTTTCGTTTGGAATATCGATATGACAGCGTGGCTAGCTTCAGCAGGTATTCTGGGTATTGCCATTGGTTTTGCTTCAAAGGATACACTGGCAAATTTATTTTCCGGCGTCTTTATTCTTGCGGATGCACCTTACAAGATTGGTGACTTTATTGTGCTGGACAGCGGTGAGCGCGGTGAGGTGACTCATATTGGAATTCGTAGCACCCGTATTTTGACTCGTGACGATGTTGAAGTGACGATACCTAATTCGATTATGGGTAACAGCAAAATAATTAATGAGTCGGGTGGGCCACATAAAAAATTCCGTATTCGTCTGAAAGTGGGCGTGGCCTACGGCACCGATGTTGATGAAGTTAAAAACATCTTGCTGGATGTTGCTGCTCAGGAAAAAGAGGTTTGTAAAGATCCCGAGCCACGAGTTCGTTTTCGTCAGTTTGGTGCATCCAGTCTCGATTTTGAACTGCTCTGCTGGATTGAAGATCCTGTTTTTCGTGGACGTGTTATAGATATACTTAACACTGCGGTCTATAAACAGTTTCAGCAGCGTAATATTGAAATTCCATATAGCAAGCAAGATATTTATATTAAATCTCTACCGAGTGAGTAGGGGCGTTAATATGTCTGATAGGAAAACACACTGGGAAAATATCTATAAAAATAAGTCTCCACTTGAAGTAGGCTGGTATCTGGCGAAGCCTGTTTTGTCGTTACAGCTTATTGCTAATTCTCAAGTTGCAATGGATGCACCTATTATCGATGTAGGCGGTGGTGCTTCTGTACTGGTCGATTACCTGCTTGATGAAGGTTATGCAAACATTAGTGTTTTAGATATTTCAGCAAATGCATTGGCGTGCGTAAAAATTAGACTGGGTGACAGGGCTGATGTAGTTGAATGGTACGAGGATGATGTCATTAGTTTTAACCCTCCGCATCAGTTTTCTATTTGGCATGATCGTGCAGTATTTCATTTTCTGCTAGATGAAAATGATAGGCGTGGTTATGTGGATGCATTAAAGAGTGCACTAATACCAAAGGGGCATGTAATTATTGCTGCCTTTGCTGTTGGAGGGCCAACACAGTGTAGTGGCCTTGATATTGTTCAATACGATGCAAAAAAACTTCAGGCCGAGCTAGGCGAAGACTTTGAGCTGATTGAGGAGAGGGGTGAGCTACATATCACGCCGGCAAATAAAGAGCAGGAATTTACTTATTTTCATTTTGTTAGAAAATAAGCAAGCAGCAGCTATTTGTTTCTTCATTTTGCTGATGTTAGCTAGCTCAGGAAATGTTATGGCGAATTATGCATGACATCCAGAATTTATTGGCAACGTCATCTACAATCAATGTCTGTGTGACTGAGTTGATGCTCGAAAAAGGTAAGTAGAGATAGACGGCAAAATATTCCGGGTTGCATGATAATCTAGGTTGGTTATCAGGCCACTTTGTTTGTAGTTTTATTATTAAGGAAGAATGACAGTGAATAAGAATGAAGGTAGTGAAATCGCTAAAGGTGATGAAAAAAGTGAAGCGCGTGCAACCGCTGAGCTGGTTGAAAAAACCATGGCTGACTTTCTGGAAGCAATGCGACTGCGTGATGAGTTAACTGTAAGAATCGGCAGAAGAACCTCGCAGATAATCCGAGTTGGCGCTATTACTGTTTCATTACTCAGTTTTGCGATTATGTTTCTCACTGCTTCGCTAAATAAGGATATGGCCATAATGGTTGATCGGATGGATGAGATTTCTGTCACCATGAAATCAATGAATACTTCAATGACTTCTGTGCCAGCAATGTCAGTATCGGTCGGTAATATGAGTCGTGATGTCACTGAGATGACGCGTCAAATGCATTTTCTTAATGGCAACGTAGGTGTGATGGGGCACGATGTGAACAGAATGTCTGCGCCGATGAGAATGTTCCCGATGCCATAAGTGTTTTACATAGTGACTGTCCCTCATCTCGCAGCGCAGAGGACGGTCATGTTCAATTGTGATTAGCACTGTCCTGGAATAAAAAATTAATCCTGTCTCAGTTTTACTATCCCAATTAGCCTAAGCGCCCATTTTTCAATGAACGGTTCTGATACGCCTTTGCGCATCTTGTATAGAAAATATTTTTCAAAGGCGATTTTTGCCCAGTGCACCCACACGCCTTTTTTAAACCAGGTGACATTACGTGGTGGTATTTGTGGTACGGCAATAAATGCCGCACCGGTATCGCCCATATCAGCCAGGCAGAATGCGTTCCAGGTTGCTTTCGACGCAACCGGGTAACCGGTGACTTCCGCTTTGATGTTACGCACAATTGCGGTCACCATGGACTCGATCATATAACCGGTTTTAGGTGCGCCAGTCGGTACGGGTGTGGCTTCGACGGGCGGGATGGCAATGCATACGCCCGCAGAATAAATGTTGGGGTATTTGGGGCTACGCTGATGTTCGTCAACGATAACAAAACCGCGCGGATTACATAAGCCTTCAACAGCCGCCACCGGATCAACACCCTTAAAGCCCGGCAGTAACATGGCGTGCTTGAATTCAAGTTCATACTGATTGGCTACTTCGCCTGCCGAATTCAGCTCATCAACATACATTTTTCCCGCTTCAACTTTGGTTACTTTGGCATTGGTGATCCACTTTATGTGGCGGTTACGGAATTCGTGCTCTAGCATGCCTCTGGAATCGCCGACTCCACCCAGACCAAGGTGGCCAATATAGGGTTCACTGGTAACAAAAGTGATAGGTACTTTGTTGCGTACTTTGTGTTTTCGTAGAGCGGTATCAAGCGTGGCAGCGTATTCGTAAGCAGGGCCAAAGCAACTGGCAAACTGAACCGCTCCAATTACCACATGTCCCGGATTATCAATCAGCTTCATGAAATCTTCGTGTGATTTTTCGGCATGATCGACCGTGCATATCGACTGCGTAAATCCATTGATCGGGCCGGTGCCTTCTATTTCTTCAAAAGCAAGTTTAGGGCCGGTGGTAATCAGCAGGTAATCATATGCAACTTCCTGTCCATTTTTTAAGATTAGCTTATTACCTTCAGCATCAATTTTCTCTACCCAGCCAATGATGAGATCAATTTTATGTTTTTTGAGATAAGGTTCTAATGGTAGTGTGATTTGTTTACGATTGCGCCAGCCAACCGCCAGCCACGGATTGGAAGGTACAAATTGAAAAAAATCATTGGCATTAACAACGGTGATTTTATGTTCTTTAGCAAGTACTTCGCGTAATTCATATGCGGCGGGCATTCCGCCAATACCAGCACCTAACACAACAATGTGAGCCATGATATTTGACCTCCTTTATTTTTAGGATTTATCTTTGCTAACAATTTAACAACTCTTATCACGAAATTAGAAAAATGAATTGATGTGAATCATGTATCTCTGTGATTGGTTGCTGGCTTCTGCTACAGGCAAGAGTATGAAGTGCAGTGGGCTATGTGGTCTGGGCCTGGGGTAAGGATGATATGTCTCCTGTCGCTGTTATTTACATTACAGCTACTCGATCGGGGTGTCGGCCTGATTTCCCCAGTCTGACCATGAGCCCGGATAACCTTTTACCTTTTTATAGCCCAGACGTTTTAATATTAAACATGAGAAAGCCGAGCGATGATGTGACTGGCAGTAACAGATCACTTCTTTATCTTTAGTAATGCCAAGCTGTTCTAAACGTTGTTTGATAATGCCGTCAGGCAGTAAACGTAGGTTGTTATTGCGGTCCATAGCATCGGTCCACTCAAAGTGAATGGCTCCGGGAATGTGTCCGCCTTTATCGGCAAATTTTTTCTCGCCAGTAAATTCAGCACTTGAGCGTGCATCCAGTAGGACGATATTTTTATCGTCTAGATGTTGCTTTATGTAATTACGATCTGCTGTGTAACGTCCGGTATTAATAAGTGAGTAACCGCTAGCTATGGCGTCAGCAGGTTTTTTATTGGTTAATGGGTGTCCTTCGTTAGCCCAACTGTGCAGGCCACCATTGAGTAGCGAAGTTTTTTCATGGCCAAAAACATTCAATGTCCAGATAAATCGTGAAGCACAACCACCGCCTTCATCATCATAGGCAATAACGTGTGTATTTGCATTGATGCCCAGTTTCGAAATCAGTGCGGAAAAATTATCAGCATCGGGTAACAGGCCCATAACTGGTTTTTCGATATGAACAATGTCGGCATAGTTAATGAAATGTGCACCAGGGATGTGTGCTTGTGCATATTGTTTAGCCTTGCATAAGTCGACAATGACGGTGTCGGGTTTATCTAATAACTGTTCAAGTTCGTTCGGTTCTATGAGTAAAGACATGAGGCTACTTTATAAATTATTTTCGTTTGGTAAGTAAGTTTCTGGTGTGAGTATGGTGTTTTCTGCAATGCTGCTTTCATCCGCAGGCGGATAGTCCAGTGTGAAATGTAAACCGCGGCTTTCTTTTCGCGCCATGGCGCAATGAACTATCAGTTCAGCGACTAGTGCCAGATTACGTAGTTCGATGAGGTCGCCGGTAATGCGAAAGTTACTGTAATATTCATCAATTTCATGTTGCAATAGTTTGATGCGGCGCATGGCGCGTTCAAGTCGCTTGTTAGTACGTACGATGCCAACATAATCCCACATGAAGCGGCGCAGTTCGTCCCAGTTATGAGAAACCACAACTTCTTCATCGGAATCAGTAACTCGGCTTTCATCCCAGGGTGCTATTTTAAATTTTTTGTCAGGCGTGATCAGTTTTTCGATAATATCCTTGCTGGCCGATTCGGCGAAGACCAGACATTCAAGTAGTGAGTTACTGGCCAGACGATTAGCTCCATGTAGGCCTGTCTGTGAAGCCTCACCGATAGTATAGAGTCGATCAATATTAGTTTGCCCCTGCAGGTTGGTGACAACACCGCCACAGGTATAGTGTGCGGCTGGTACAACAGGAATTGGTTCTTTGGTAATATCAAAGCCAAACTCAAGGCAGCGTGCGTAAATAGTTGGAAAATGGGAGGCAATAAAAGCCGCCGAGCGGTGACTGATATCAAGATAAACACAGGCCGCACCCAGTCGTTTCATCTCATGGTCGATGGCACGGGCGACAATATCACGTGGTGCCAGTTCGCCACGTTCATCAAAACGTTGCATAAAGCGTGTGCCGTCCGGCAGTAGTAGATGACCGCCCTCGCCGCGCAAGGCTTCAGAAATCAAAAATGATTTGGCCTCCGGATGATATAAACAGGTGGGGTGAAACTGGTTAAATTCCATATTGCCGACTCGGCAGCCGGCACGCCATGCCATGGCGATACCGTCGCCGGTAGAGCCATCTGGATTACTAGTGTAGAGATAAACTTTGCTGGCGCCACCCGTTGCCAGCACAACATAACGGGCGTGGAATGTTTCTACATGACCACTTTTTTTATTCAATACATAAGCGCCAATACATTGGTTGTTGTCTTGAGTGCTTAAACCCTGTTTCGCTGAGGTGATCAGGTCGACGGCCATGTGATTATTAAAGAAATGAATGGAGCGATGATGTTCGGCATGGTTGAACAGAGTGTCCGATAATGCTTTGCCGGTGGCATCGGCAGCGTGAATCACACGACGCTGACTGTGGCCACCTTCGCGGGTTAAATGTAATTTACGCTGGCCGCTAGTCAGTGATTCTTTGCTAAATGGAACACCAAGCTCTTCTAACCAGCGTATATTTTCAGGCCCATGTTCAACAGTGAATTTAACTGCTTCGGGGTCGCACAGACCCGCACCTGCCTGCAAGGTGTCGGCTATGTGAGAAGCAAACGAATCTTGTGTGGTCACGACAGTTGAAATGCCGCCCTGGGCATAATAGGTGCTGCCATTTCTGTCTGGCGCTTTAGTGATGATCGCAATCGAAGCATGATCAGCTAGACGTAGTGCCAGGCTCAGGCCCGCTGCGCCGCCGCCAATGATGAGTACGTCATGATAATGAGATTTGGCCATGAAAATATGAAAAGATCTGTTTCGTCAGCTCGTGTTGCAAGAGTAGTGATTATAGTTTGATAATAGGCTAATCGATAAATATTTGGGAACTTTAGCAGAATGGTATTGCCACATGGGTTCAGATTATGTGGGGTCATTGTCGCAGGCTATGATGTTGTTGGGAGGAAAGGCCTGAATGGGCGATGAACGAAGTATTGATCAGGCGCTGGTCGAGCGCGTACAACAGGGTGACAAAAAGGCATTTGATTTGCTGGTATTAAAATATCAGCTAAGAGTTAGCAAACTGGTGGCGCGTTTTTTGCGCAATCCGTCTGATGTCCCAGATGTTGTGCAGGATACCTTTATCAAGGCTTATAAAGCGCTGCCCAGTTTCAGGGGTGATAGTGCTTTTTATACCTGGATATACCGAATTGCGATTAATACCGCTAAAAATCATCTGGTTTCTATGAGTCGTAAATCACCGACCAATAGTATGGACGTTCAGGATGCAGAAGATTATGGCGCCAGTGACTGGTTGAAAGACTATGCCACGCCTGAACGTAAAGTGCTGGCTGATGAGATTCAGCTCAATATTAATCAGGCAGTGAGTCAATTGCCGGCTGACCTGCGCGAGGCGATCATGCTGCGCGAGATGGAAGGTTTGAGTTATGAAGATATTGCCATTGCCATGGATTGTCCGATTGGTACTGTGCGCTCAAGAATATTTAGAGCACGTGAAGCAATTGATGAAAGATTGGAACCATTGCTTGATGATTACAGTCATAATTTAAGTAATACGTGAAGATGATCATTTGGTTAATAGTAAACCCTGTAAAGAATCCGGTCAGTTAATGTGAGTAAGCCTATGAATACAAATAATGAAAACCAGGCGGCTGAAAAAATTTCGGCTTACATCGATGATGCTTTGAATGTAGATGATATTGAGTCTTTATTTGAAGTTAATGACTCAATTAAACTGGCGGATAGCCATTTTTCTTTGGCCACACGTTATCACATGATTGGTGATGCCATACGTGGTGAGTTGAGTGATGCTTCGATGGTGGATGTGAGTACGCAAATTCAGCGTGCATTGTGTCATGAGTCACTCGATGTGACTGTATCAGCAAAACCAGTCAAAAAAGCTTCTTTAGAAAGCCGTTTCGATTTGTTTTCCTGGCTGGAAATCTTCGCCAGACCTTTGACTGGCCTGGCGGTAGCGGCATCGGTAGCGGCGTTGATGGTGGTGTCAGTTATTCAGCTAGAATCATCAGAAAGTGGGCAGCAATTAGCAGTTTCATCTGAAGTATTGCCAGCAGCTGCACTGGACACGTTGATGGCGAATAAACAATCCATAGATGATCCGGTGAATAAAGATCAACGAGTCGCTGATTTTGATGTTTACCTGACAGAACATGCCGAGTTTGCTGCGCAGGATACCTTGCAGGGGCGAATTCCATATGTCAGAGCTGTGAGTTACGAGGCGGAGTAAATAGGTACATGCGTTTTGTATTAGCACGGGTTTTGTTCTTTTCTGTATGTTTGAGTACGCCAGTAATCGCCAGTGAAGTTTCAGATCTGCTGAAAAAAATGACTGATGCGGATAGTCTTCTTAATTATCAGGGCGTTTTAGTTTTGCGCAAATCAAATAATCTGGTGGCTATGCGCGTCGAGCATGGCACGGATGAGCGTGGTGTCTGGGAGAGTATGGTGTCCCTGAATGGTGAGGCGCGCCGCGTGGTGCGTATTAATGATGAGGTGATTTCAGTTTATCCAGAACGCAAACTGTTGACGGTTACTCATCATGTGAATAAACACACTTTGCATCCAGCGTTACCGGCTAATCTGAAAAATTTGGAAGCTTATTACACGATTAATCGTCTTAAAGATGACCGGATTGCAGATCATGCTGCGGCAGTATTAGATGTAGTGCCAAATGATGGCTTTCGTTATGGTTACCGCTACTGGCTGGATGCAAAAACCGGTGTATTATTGCGCTGTGATTTGTTGAATGAAAAGCAGCGTGTGCTCGAGCAAATGATGTTTACCATGCTGGAATATTTACCTGATGTTCCTTCCGCTGCATTTACTATGATTGATCGTGAGGGTTTTAATGAAAGGCGACTGGATCCAGTGCTGCCTATACAGAAAGATCCAGTTTGGCAGGTGAGCAATCTACCCCATGGTTTTATGCTGACCCAGAGTCGTGTACGTCAAACTAGAGTAGGTGAGGTATTGCATCTAGCTTATTCTGATGGGCTGGCATCAGTATCGGTGTTTGTGGAACCGGCGGGTGCGGCCCATAAGGAACAAGAAGGCGCTTCGATGATGGGAGCCATGAATGCTTACAGGTCTCACGTCGATAAGCATTTTGTCACCGTGATTGGTGAGGTGCCAGCGCGGGCGGTAATGCAAATTGCACAGTCAGTAGAACCTGTTGAAGCCTCATCTGTTCAAACAGTGCCGGCCGAATAATTTTTTATGATTGAACAACAGGTACAGGTTATCGCGGTTGAAGATAATCGCTTGCTGGTGGAAGCCGAAAGACGCTCATCTTGCCAGAGCTGTGCGGTTAAAAATGGTTGCGGCACGTCGGTGCTGGCAAAATGGTTCGATACAAAACATCTGCGTTTTTATGTGGATAAGCCTGTTGATACAGCCCTATCTGATGTCGCTGTGGGTGATTGGGTGATGGTTGGCCTGCAGGAGTCAGCGCTCACTCAGGGGGCATTGACGGTTTATTTATTGCCCTTATTGATCATGATCGTGGTGGCTGCGTTAGTCGACGGCTGGTTGGATGCTGGTTTTTACTGGCGTGATCTGATTATTGCAATTTCAGCCTTTTCTGGGCTGGCACTGGGATTGTTGGGGGGGCGTATATATATGCATCAAGGCCAAAGTCACCAGCGTTTCAATCCTGTTCTGCTAGCTTCTACGGCAGGTAAAAGTCCTTCTCAGAAAAGCAGTTAAACATGCTAAACTCCCGCGCTGAGCCCAGCTGGCCTGAGCGCGGTAATTAAGCCACCGGCATTGGCCGGTTTTTTTCTGTTTGATTCATTAGACCACAGACATAAAACGTGTAATACGGGATTGATATAGTCTATGCCAGCGCAATTAAGTCTTTATACTCGACACGGCTGTCATTTATGCGAGGACATGGAGCAAACCGTGTCTGAATTAGCGGCTGAGCTAGATTTTGTAACCGAGATTATTCCTATCGACAATAATACTGGACTGGAACAGGTCTATGGCCACAGGGTTCCGGTGTTAATGATTGGGGATAATGTCATTTGTGAATACTTTCTGGATAAAACGGCATTGATTCAAGCCGTGACCAAGGCGAAAAATTGATTTTGATGAAGAACATTCGTAACTTTTCTATTATTGCGCACATCGATCATGGCAAATCGACGTTGGCGGACCGTTTGAT
Source organism: Gammaproteobacteria bacterium (assembly GCA_029881035.1). GTDB lineage: Bacteria > Pseudomonadota > Gammaproteobacteria > SZUA-229 > SZUA-229 > LH-M37. Next base: position 17,707 of record JAOUNI010000006.1, read on the forward strand.
TCAAACTTGCGAGGGTCTGACACAACGTGAGATGCAGGAACAGGTGCTTGATTCTATGGATCTTGAGCGTGAACGTGGCATTACCATCAAGGCGCAGAGTGTGACTCTGAATTACAAAGCCCGAGATGGGGAGATCTATCAGCTCAACTTTATTGATACCCCAGGTCATGTGGATTTTTCTTATGAAGTATCTCGCTCATTGGCTGCCTGCGAAGGGGCACTGCTAATTGTTGATGCTTCACAGGGTGTTGAGGCGCAGAGCGTGGCTAATTGTTACATTGCTCTTGAACAGGGTCTGGAAGTAATTCCTGTCTTAAATAAGATTGATCTGCCTGCCTCGGAACCCGAGCGCGTGATCAAAGAAATTGAGGATGTCATCGGTATTGAAGCCGAAAATGCCTGCCGGGTCAGTGCAAAAACCGGTGAAGGCGTGGATGATCTGCTGGAGGCTATTGTCGCTCAGGTGCCACCTCCTGTTGGTGATCCTAATGCACCCTTGAAGGCGCTAATTATCGATTCCTGGTTTGATGCGTATGTCGGGGTTATTATTCTGGTTCGTATTAAACAGGGCTCAATCCGGCCTCGTCAGAAAATGATGGTAATGTCGACGATGCGGAGTTATCTGGTCGATAGAGTCGGTGTATTTTCACCCAAGCGTATTGATACCGAGGTGCTGGCAACTGGGCAGGTCGGTTTTATCATCGGCAACATGAAAGAAATTGATTCTGCCAAAGTGGGTGATACCATCACACTGACAGACAATCCTGCTGCCGAGCCATTGAAAGGTTTTAAAGAGGTTCAGCCACGTGTATTTGCAGGTGTATTCCCGGTTGAGGCGGATGATTATAACGATTTTAGAGATTCGCTGGATAAGCTCACGCTGAACGATTCTTCCTTGAAATATGAACCAGAGAACTCATCAGCACTGGGTCTGGGTTTTCGTATCGGTTTCCTCGGTTTGCTGCATATGGAGATTGTTCAGGAGCGACTGGAGCGTGAGTATAATCTCAACCTGATTACCACCGCGCCAACAGTGGTGTATCAGATTCTGACAACCAAAGGCGAGGTTTTTGAAATTCACAATCCGGCTGATTTGCCGGAGCCGAATTATATCGAGGAAATTCGTGAACCTATTATCAAGACAAACATTCTGACGCCTCAGGAATATGTTGGCAATGTGATTACTCTGTGTATTGAAAAACGTGGTGTGCAAACTAATATGCAGTACCTGGGTAATCAGGTTTCGTTGAAATACGATATGCCATTAAATGAAGTGGTTATGGACTTTTTTGATCGCCTGAAGTCAATCAGCCGAGGTTATGCTTCTTTTGATTATGAATTTTCTCATTTTCAGGCAGCGGATATGGTGAAACTGGATATACTTATCAATAGTGAAAGAGTAGATGCTTTATCTTTGATGGTTCATCGGGATGCGAGCCAACGCCGTGGCCGTGAAGTGGCCGAAAAGATGAGAGAGCTAATTCCTCGCCAAATGTTTGATGTGGCGATACAGGCAGCGATAGGTCGTAATATTATTGCTCGTACCACCGTTAAGGCTCTGCGTAAGAACGTAATAGCAAAATGTTATGGTGGTGATGTCAGCCGTAAACGTAAGTTACTGGAGAAGCAGAAAAAAGGTAAAAAACGTATGAAGCAGTTTGGTAAGGTAGAAATCCCGCAGGAAGCATTTTTGGCTGTTTTGAAGGTGGACGAAAACTAGTTTTTAATTAGCAAGTAATGATGATTTTAATATGATGATATTCGATTTTTCTTTTTATCTGTTTGTCGGTGTACTGGTAACAGGTATTATCTGGGCTTTTGATAGTTGGTATCTGGCGCCGCGTAGAACAACGACAGTACAAACAGGTAGCTCAGTTAGTGCTGGTGTTGCTATTAATGTTTTACCAAAGGAACCAGTTATTGTTGAATACGCTAAATCTTTTTTTCCGGTTTTATTGATTGTTTTCTTATTGCGCGGTTTTATTGTCGAGCCTTTTAAGATCCCATCGGGTTCAATGTTGCCATCGCTGTATATTGGTGATTTTATACTAGTTAATAAATTTTCCTATGGTATACGTATACCTGTGCTGAATAAAAAAGTGATTGAAACGGGTGAACCTGAACGTGGTGATGTGATGGTGTTCCGTTATCCGCGCGATCCATCGCTGGATTATATTAAGCGCGTGATTGGTTTGCCGGGTGATCATATTGCTTATTACAACAAAGTGCTCTATGTAAATGGTAAGCCTACTGGTCGTAAATTCGAAGGTCAGTACGAAGGGCCTGGACAACCGCATGCAAGTGAATATATGGAAAATCTTGAAGGTATCGAACACTCTATGTTGTTAATGCCGGGAAGGCCAAATAGCTTAGAGGGTGAATATATCGTTCCTGAGAAGATGTATTTTGTGATGGGTGATAATCGCGACAATAGTACCGATAGTCGTGTCTGGGGTCCTGTACCGGAAGAAAACATTGTCGGTAAGGCATTCATGATCTGGATGCACTGGAGTGACGGGATTCATTGGCAACGTTTAGGCAATACAATTAACTGATAGCTTGTTGATATGGGGGATACTATGAAAAAACAATCGATAGAAAAACAGAAAGGAATGACACTTGTTAGCTGGGTGGTGGTGATCACCTTTATAGGCTTTCTTTTTATGTTAGCTGTTAGAATTATCCCTATCTTTGCTGAAGACCATACCATCGGATCAGTCTGGAAAGGTCTTGAAAGTGATCCGTCTTTGGTAGGCGAGCCACCGAAAAAAATTCAACAATCTATTATGAGAAAGTTGAAAATGAATAATGTTACTGCATTGCAAGCTAGTGACATTTCAATTAAAAAAAATAACGATCATTATCTAGTTGTTACTGAATACGAGCCTCGCGGTAAGATCATCGGTAAGCTGGATTTTATTGCCAGTTTTAAACATGAAGCCAAGATAAGAGCTAGAAATTAATTGTTTTATTATTTATGAATCAGAGTCGTCATTTAACGACACTTATCGGCAGACTGGATTATTCATTCAAAGATGTCAATTTGCTTGATGAAGCATTAACTCATAGAAGTGTTGGTTCACATAATAATGAGCGTCTTGAGTTTCTTGGCGATGGTATCCTGAACTTTGTCATTGCTGATGCATTGTTTCAACAACGCCCCGATTTACGTGAAGGAGATTTAAGTCGTTTAAGAGCTAGTCTGGTGAATGGTGAAACGCTGGCAGAAATTGCTCGTGAGCTGGATTTGGGTGATTGCCTGAATCTCGGTACCGGTGAGCTAAAAAGTGGCGGCTTCAGACGATCATCTATCCTCGCTGATACCGTGGAAAGCATACTAGGTGCTGTTTATTGTGATGGTGGATTTGATATTTGCCAAGCTTTAATTCTACGATTGTTCAATGATAAGTTAAAAAACCTTCCAGATATTGATAGCCTTAAAGATCCTAAAACGCGCTTACAGGAATTACTTCAATCACGTCGTTTACCTATTCCTATTTATGATGTTCTTAGTGTGAGTGGAAAAGCGCACGCACAGACATTTGTTGTTCGGTGCAGTGTTGATGGAGTAGATTGCATCACACAGGCAGAAGGTGGTAGTCGCAGAAAAGCAGAGCAGCTAGCGGCCGAGGCTGCATACCAACAGGTGAAACAGAAATTAAATGTCTAATTTAGAAGCAGATAAAATACCGCATCGTTGCGGATACGTAGCTATTATTGGCCGCCCAAATGTCGGTAAATCTACATTACTCAATCATATTCTGGGAGTAAAACTTAGCATTACTTCAAGAAAACCGCAGACTACGCGACACCAAATTCTGGGGATTAAATCAGATAAACATGTGCAGACCGTTTATGTGGATACACCTGGGTTGCATCAAAGACGTGGTTCAGCGATTAATAAATATATGAATAGAGCCGCCTCATCGGTGATGTCTGATGTCGATGTTTTGTTATTTGTTATTCAGGCAATGTCATGGACAGAAGAAGATGAAGCGGTCTTGCAGCGCCTGGAAACAATGGTTGCCCCGGTGATTCTGGTGGTCAATAAAATTGATCAGGTTACTAATAAGGAAGATTTATTACCTTTTATTAGTGATATTTCAGCCAAATATAAATTTCACGATGTGATACCGGCGGCTGCAGTTAAAGGTGTGAGTATTGATCAGGTAGAGATGGCTGTAGCAGCCTTGTTACCCGAAAACGAGGCTTTTTATCCGGAAGACCAGCTCACCAATCGTAGCATGCGTTTCCTCGCTGCAGAAATTATTCGGGAAAAGCTGGTGCGAGAACTGGGGCAGGAATTGCCCTATACCTCAACGGTGGGTATCGACAAATACGAAGATGGTACCGAACTGATTCGAATACACGCGACCATTTACGTTGAAAGCAAGGGTCAAAAAGCCATTATTATCGGCCGCAAAGGTGAACAGCTTAAATCGATTGGCACGCAGGCACGTAAAGACATCGAGGCTATGGCTGGTGGCACTAAGGTGTATTTGAATCTTTGGGTCAAAGTGAGGGAAGGCTGGTCGAATGATGAGCAGGCACTTCGTGGTCTGGGCTATGGCGATGAGTAGAGCAAGCAGGTAACAGGTTATGCGCGTTGAGACTCAGGTCGCGTATATTCTTCATAAACGTCCATTTCGTGATACCAGTCAAATTCTCGATGTGTTTACACGCGAGCACGGCCGTATCAGTTTAATGTCACGGGGCAGTCGTGGCGCAAAGTCCAGAACTGGTGGACTGCTGCAGATTTTTCGGCCGTTGTTAATTAGTTGGCAGGGACGTGGCGATATGCCATTTTTAAGCCGTGTTGAAATGGCAGATATCAAAGCTCCTGTATTGTCAGGAAAATCTCAAATGTCAGCCATGTATATCAACGAACTGCTGGTTTATTTGTTGCATAAAAATGATGTGCATGCGGAGATCTTTGATCGATATCATGCCTGTTTGTATGCTTTAAATGAAGCTGAAAATATTGAAACTATATTGAGATTGTTTGAAAAAGAATTATTGCAGTTGCTGGGTTTTGGTTTGAATCTCAATATTGACGCAGATAGCGGTGAGGCTGTTCGGGAAGAGTGTCATTATGCTTATCATTTTGAGCATGGTCCTGTTATCTGCGAAAAAAATCGACAGCTTAAAAATCCAGTTTTATCTGGTTTGAGTTTGATAGCATTTGATCATAATGAAATTGTTTCAGAGCAGCACCGAAGTGAAATAAAAAAATTGATGCGTTATGTTCTGGCAGGGCATCTTGGCCACAAAAAATTAAAAAGTCGTGAATTATTTCGTAAACCCGTAATTCGTAATGCATAGACAATTGGATTATGAATTAAGTTTTGGTTTTTTTAAGGAACTTGTGGCAGGATAGAGAGAGCTTGAGGTTCAGTGACATCGTTCTTGCCATTTACCCAGCGTAAAATGTCATAATAACTTCTTATGTTTTCTACATAACGCACCGGCTCCCAGCCGCGAGCATAACCGTGTTTTGTCTTTTTATACCACTTGCGTTTTGCCAGTAAAGGCAATGCCTGTTTTACATCTATCCATTTGTTGGGGTCATTTCCCATCTGTTCTGTGATAATACGAGCATCTTCTAAATGTCCTGCGCCAACATTATATGCAGCAAGTGCCATCCATGTTTTATCGGGTTCTTCAATATCGTCCTGTATACTTGCAAGGCGTGCAGCGAAATATCGTGCTCCGCCATCAATACTACTTTTAGGCTTGAGTCTGTTTTTTATACCCATTTGTGCTGCAGTAGCCTGAGTTAGCATCATAATACCTCTCACACCTGTGGGCGAGATAGCTTTAGGATCCCAGTGTGATTCCTGGTAACCAATAGCCGCCAGTAATTGCCAGTCAAGGTCATTTATTTCTGCCGCCTGTTCAAACATTTTCTGGTATTGAGGCAAGCGTGATTCAATGTGTCGTCTGAAATATAGTGTGCCAACATAGTCAAAATTTCCAGTATGACCGTATGCCCGTTCTATGAGTCGGGTCAGTTCACCATTTTGTTTAATGAACTCAAAAAATTTAACAGCTGCAGCATGCAAACTGTGGTCATCATTTTTAGGAAAAGCCCAGGCGAGTTGTTTAACCGAGCCTATATCAAAAGCGGCACGCAGATTTATCAAGAAGCGTTGATTCAAAGCGAGCTCATTGGAATCAGCGATGGTGTAGTCGATAATTTCTTCGGATACGAGTTGTAATAACTCTTCACTTTCAAGATGGTTGTTACTTTTCCATGTCAAATCTGGATAGCGTGACTGCTCGTCGATTAATGTGTCATGATGGCTTGATTCAGCAACAACCTCAAGTAAACCGTTTTTCGTATCACCTAGATTTTTAGGGCGGTCATGATTGATATTGTATACCAGTTGTTCAGTCACTTCTTGATAGCTGGGGCCGAACTTAAGCACTTCTTTTCGGGAGTCTGTAATACTAAGGCCAGCAGCAGCAATGTGGGCATGACCATTTTTAATTTCATTCAGTAAATCACTGAATGTGTCAGGTACGATCAATGTCAATTTAACACCAAGCTGATCAGCAAACATCTTTGCCAGATCATATTCCAGACCTGCTGGTCCATCAGCGCCCTCATAATAAGTAGTAGGGCTGTTGCGGGTGAGGACCTTTAATTCACCTGATGCGACGACCTGTTCTAGAATGGATTCGTTGAGAAGCCTGGGTATTCCATTGAACAAAAAAACGATGATACCGACGATTAACGTTAGTATTATAGAGATTAACAGGAAGTGAGATTTTCTATCTGGAATGGTTATGACCTTATTTAAATGTACTGATTAGAGGATAGATTATAGGTTGTAGAATTGCACTACAAGCGGGTGTTTAGGTGATTTATATCTCATCGAAAAAACCGGCAGGTAATGATTTCTGCCCTATTAATGGATGGTTTCCAGGTATGAAGCTGCTCCTGAATATACTGAATATTTCAGGTGATGAGCTCCAGAATTACACAGATTATGTTAGTTTTTGTTTGATTGTATTTAATTAGTAATCTCCCCCGATACCAAATATCAGGTAAAGCTGGTCTTTTCTGTTTGGGTCATGTAAATATACACCTGACTGAATATACCAGCGTGTTTTTTGTAGAGCGCCATATGAAGTATCATATTCCTGGTACCAGGTAACCCCCAAACGCTCGCTAGTCATGTCGCTATTTCGGGCATACACATAATTATGATAAGGCCCAAAAAAACTATGATGGCCTTCCTCATTGTTATTTTCAAATAACAAAAACAATTGGTTCGAGACAATATGATCATTTGTTGCTACCAGTATTTCATGTTCACGTTCCAGATAAAATGGCCCAACGCCTGGAAATTGGTAATATGAAAAATTGGTCACATTACGAATAATAGTTTTGTTGAATTTCGCCCGAAGCGTTAGATGTAGTGAGGCTCGGCTCCCATTATCAGATATTTCATCACCTTTCCTGGCTTCAAGTTCATCGTCGCCAAAAGGCTGATCGCTGGAAGAAAATGATAATAAACTGCCGCTGCTACCATTAAAATGCAGCCAGTCATATTGGCCCCGTATCTGTAAAATGGCTACTGGCATCCATTCAAAGTGAATACCAGTGCGAATAAATGCAGGATTTATATTGGCTTGTGCGCCCCATTGATAATATAAATTATCCCAAAGCACTGACTCATCATGATGGTAGATCTGACGATGATATCCCATTGCCGAAAAAGAAATACCAAGCGGGTTGTATAGGGAAATCAAATCAACTTCGAGTTGATTAAAAGAGTCATTCGCTAATGCAGGTAAGCTTTTTATAACGAGAAAAATATATAATGAACTTGAGCAGAAATATTTATGCATGAGGTCAGATTGTTTAATATCATCTTGTTTTTAAATAAAAAAATCTGGATTTTACCTGGAACAATGAGTTCATGAAAAAAATAAGAGATCGAGTTTTCTTATTTCAACACATTTGAAAAAATGTAAAATATTTCAAAGTGAAGTGGCGGAGAGAGAGGGATTTGAACCCTCGGAACCCGCAAGGGTTCACTTGATTTCGAATCAAGCACATTCGGCCGCTCTGTCATCTCTCCAAGGGTGGTGATTCTACTATGCAATTTATTATCAGTGTTTAATTTTACTGATTACGTTATAAATCGCCTTGGTCAGCAAGCTGAGTTCGTCCGGCTGAATGATATACGGTGGCATCAAATAAACCAGCTTGCCAAACGGACGTACCCATACGCCTTCATCGACAAACTGCTGTGGCAGGGTTTTCATGTCGACAGGCTGTTTCAGTTCGACTACGCCAATGGCACCGAGTACGCGCACATTTTCAACGCAGCTCAGAGGTTCGCAGGCTTTTAATTCCTGCTTGAGCTGCTGCTCGATACGGATGACATTCTGTTGCCATGGTGAATTGAGCAGTAATTCGATGCTGGCGAGTGCCACGCTGCAGGCGAGCGGATTAGCCATAAACGTCGGGCCATGCATGAATAAACCGGGTTTGCCCTGGCTGATGGTCTGACTGACATGCGTCGTCGTGAGTGTGGCCGCCAGCGTCATATAGCCGCCGGTGAGTGATTTACCCAGACAAAGAATGTCGGGCACAACTTCGGTATGTTCAAGAGCAAATAGTCTTCCGGTGCGACCAAAGCCGGTAGCGATTTCATCAAAGATGAGCAACACGCCATACTCATCACAGAGCACACGGAGGCGATTGAGGTAATCTGCTGAATAAAAATGCATGCCGCCGGCACCCTGTACCACGGGTTCAAGAATGACAGCGGCTACTTCCGGGTGATGCTCGGTGAGCGCCTGCATCATGGCGTGCATATCGTTTTCCGTGCAGGCTTCACCAAATGGACGGCTGGGGGCGTCGACAAAAAACTGTTGATTCAGGCTTTCTGAAAACAGCTGATGCATGCCGGTGACCGGGTCGCACACCGACATCGCACCAAAGGTATCGCCATGGTAGCCACCGCGAATGGTCAGGAATTTTTGTTTCTTCGGCTGATTTTTTGTATGCCAGTATTGAATTGCCATTTTCATGGCGACTTCCACCGAGACCGACCCTGAGTCCGAGAAGAAAATACTTTGCAATGCCTCGGGTGTGATTTCAATCAGCTTATTGGCCAGGTCGACGGCTGGCTGATGACTCAGGCCACCGAACATAACGTGGGCCACGGACTTAAGCTGGTCAGTAATCGCCTTGTTCAAAATAGGATGGTTGTAGCCATGAATGGCGCACCACCATGATGACATGCCATCGATCAGCTCCCGTCCATCGGACAGCTTTAAGCGTACGCCATGCGCAGACTCAACCGCGAATACCGGTAGCCCGGAGTTGATAGCGCTGTAGGGATGCCAGATGTGTTTCGCGTCGTCGGCTAGCCAGTCGGGTGTTGTATTTGAGCTCATGGGGGGATTATATAGGTAGCGACTTATTATGTTTTTAAAAATATAAAACTCTAGGATGGAGCATATTATTGAGCTGAAAGAGGGATTATTCGGCTCATCCATGAGCCTCTCCCTTACTGGCTCGCTACGCTCATGAAAATTCGCTCCCGGCGAATTTTTCGAACCGAGGATTCTTATCAAAGCCTTTCTCTCCGCCATACATAAAAAAAGCCCCGTTAGGGGCTTGTTTTATGTATGGCGGAGAGAAAGGGATTCGAACCCTTGATACGTTTGACCGTATACACGCTTTCCAGGCGTGCTCCTTCAACCACTCGGACACCTCTCCAGTAAATCTAATTCCATCTCATATGAAGCTATCAGTGTACTAATAGCATCGGAGCACGCAGCGTGCTCATTGATACAGGGCGTCTTTGCCCTGTACTCCTCCGGAGCAGCTCCTGCGTCGCCGTCCTGATTTGCTCCCGGCAAATCAGTCAACCACTCGGACACCTCTCCAAGTTTTCAATTTACATGGAATCCGGTCCAGCAAATCAGGGGCGCAAGATTACGTGAGTTAGCTTGCAGATGCAATCAATCAGTACTTATTTGTAGAGCTGATCAAGGATGGCTTTTGCGCCCTGTGCCAGTAAATCATCGGCCAGTTTGATGCCGATTTTTTCAGCGTCACTGCGTGGCCCGCTGGCAGCGCTTTCAATAATACGGCTACCGTCGGTTTCACCAACCAGGCCGCGCATTTTCAGGGTATCGCCTTCCAGGATTGCGTGACAGGCGATAGGTACCTGGCAGCCGCCATGCAGTCGGTGATTGAACGCGCGTTCGGCCAGCACGCGGACACGAGTGTCTTTGTCATCCAGCACTGAGAGCAGGGCGAGGGTTTGTTCATCGCCTTCGCGACTTTCGATACCGACGGCACCCTGACCGACGGCGGGCAGGATGAGTTCGGCTGGAATTCTCTGGCGGATACGATCTGCCATTTTCAGACGGATCAGGCCGGCGCAGGCGAGGATGATGGCGTCGAACTCACCGGCATCGAGTTTGGCCAGACGGGTGTTTACATTACCGCGCAGATCCTTGATTTTCAGGTCGGGACGTTTGTTTAATAGCTGACAGGCGCGGCGCAGGCTGCAGGTGCCGACGATGGCGCCTTCGGGCAGGGCATCTATGTTTTCGTAAGTGTTGGAAACAAAAGCATCACAGGGTTCTTCGCCTTCCAGAATGGTGGATAAAAACAGGCCCTCGGGAAATTCCATGGGGACATCTTTGATCGAGTGGACGGCGATATCGGCGCGGCCTTCGAGCATGCCCTGTTCCAGCTCTTTCACAAACAGGCCCTTGCCGCCGATTTTCGCCAGCGGAGTGTCCAGAATTTTGTCGCCCTGAGTGGACATGGTCACCAGTTCAATCTCAAGACCGGGGTGTGCATCCTGCAGGCGTTGTTTAACGTGCTCGGCCTGCCAGAGGGCGAGGGGGCTTTTACGTGTGGCAATGCGTAGTATTTGTGTCATCAGAAGTGTTGTTTTAGTGTGTTATTCGGTTATTGAGTTGGCGCATTATAACCATTTAAACGGCCATTAACTCTACAGCCGGTCAAAATCCATATATAATCGCCCCCTTATGGTGACCTGTTTCGGTCCCCTCGCGACGATTAATTGCGAACTCCGCCAGGTCCGGAAGGAAGCAACGGTAGCAACGACATCGGGCGCCGGGGTGTGGCTGGGGCAGGTTGCCACCTAATTTTCTGACGTGTTTTCAAAGGAAGTGTTTTAATTTGCATTGAGTGATGGTTATTGTGATTCAGATATCAGGCAGGCAAAAAATACATAACTTGGAGCGAATACAATGAGTTATCAGGTTCTCGCTCGAAAATGGCGGCCCGCTAATTTTGAAACACTGGTCGGCCAGGAGCATGTTCAGCGAGCCCTCGTTAACGCTCTCGATGAAGACCGCCTGCATCACGCTTATTTGTTCACCGGCACTCGCGGCGTTGGCAAGACCACCATCGCCCGAATCTTTGCCAAAGCGCTGAACTGCGAAACCGGTGTTACTTCCAAACCTTGTGGCGAGTGCAGTTCCTGCCGTGAAATTGCCGAAGGGCGTTTTGTTGATTTGATCGAAGTCGATGCCGCTTCCCGTACCGGTGTCGATGACACCCGCGAACTACTGGAGAACGTGCAGTACGCACCCACGCGCGGTCGCTATAAGGTGTACCTCATCGACGAGGTGCACATGTTCTCCAAGAGCAGTTTTAATGCGCTGCTGAAAACGCTGGAAGAACCGCCACCGCATGTAAAATTTTTACTGGCGACCACCGATCCGCAAAAATTACCGGTGACGATCCTTTCGCGTTGCCTGCAGTTCAACCTTAAACGCCTGCCGGTGAGCCTGATTATTTCGCATTTGCAGAACATCCTGCAAACCGACGGCGTTGAACATGACCTGATTGCGCTGCAGTTACTGGCCGAAGCGGCCGATGGCAGTATGCGAGATGCGCTCAGTTTGATGGATCAGGCGCTGGCTTTTGGTGGCGGTAGTATTCGCGACAGGGAAATTCGTGAAATGCTAGGCACCATCTCGCGTGACAAAGTGCTGAATATTCTCAGGGCACTGATTAATCGCGATGCTTCAGCAACCCTGGCGGCGGTGGAAACGCTGGCCGAGTTGACGCCTGATTATGAAAACGTGCTGGCTGAGTTGCTCAGCCTGTTCCACCATATGGCACTGGCGAAAAAAGTACCGGAAGCACTGGACGATTACGTCAGTGAGCGTGAGGCGGTGCTGGCATTATCCGAGCAACTGAGCTCGGAAGATTTACAGCTGTTTTACCAGATTGCCCTGATCGGCCGACGTGATTTACCGCTGGCACCAGATTTGCGCAGCGGGCTGGAAATGGTGCTGTTGCGTATGCTGTCATTTCGACCGGCATCAACCGGACAGGTCGTGGCCACGACAACTAATGCAGCGACGAATGCACCGGCTGCTCAGTCAACATCAGTGGCAGCGACACCTGCAGTATCGGCCTCATCAGCGAATGCACCTGTTCAGGCAACACCCCCCAGAGTCGCTGAACCTGCCTCACCGCATCTAACTGCGAGCCCTGCGCCGCAGGCAAGTTCAACGCCCGTTGCTGTGAACCGTGATAGTCGGGACTGGCGGGAAATTCTGGAAGGTCTGGCGATCAATGGCATGGTCAAGCAACTGGCAGCTAACTGTGTGTTGCAGGCCATTGAGGATAACACCGTTATGCTGGCCGTGGATGCAGGCCATCAACAGCTTCGCAATGCCAAGAGCGAGGCCCGGTTGCGACAGGCCTTGTGTGAATATTTTGATAAGGATCTACGACTGGAAATCGTGGTCAATACAGGTGCTGACTCAGCGGTTGTTAGCCCGTTGGTTGAAACGCCCGCGCAATCACAGGCGCGTGAAATTGGAGAGCGCCAGCAGCAGGCAGAAGCATCCATTGAAGAAGACAGTTTTGTCCGCGCCATGAGAGAAAACTTCAACGCTGAGATTGTGCCGGGTTCGGTCAAGCCCGTGAGTTAAAAAGTGTTGGTTGAAAAAAAGCGTTAACAGGTTTATTTAAAGTTAAATTGAATGAGGTACAGGTAATGAAAGGTGCAATGGGCAACATGATGCGTCAGGCTCAAAAGATGCAGGAAGACATGAAAAAGGCGCAGGAAGAAGTTGCCAATCTGGAAGTTGAAGGTCAGGCCGGTGGTGGCATGGTTAAAGTGCTCATGAATGGTCGTCATGAATTACGCAAGGTTGAACTGGATGACAGCCTGATGTCGGATGATAAAGAAATGATTGAAGACCTGCTGGCTGCGGCGGTGAATGATGCGGTTAGAAAAATAGAGCAGCAATCAGCGGAAAAAATGTCGAGTGTAACAGCGGGTCTGAATTTACCCGGTGGCTTCAAACTTCCTTTTTAAAATAGTTTTTATTTATGTCGCCTTTATTGCAGCAACTCATTGATGCGCTCAAATGTTTGCCGGGCGTAGGTCCAAAATCGGCGCAGCGCATGGCTTTTTATTTGCTGGAGCGTGACCGTGATGGCGCCACACACCTTGCTCGTACACTCGACGAGGCTGTCGCTAAAATCGGTCGCTGTCAGTCCTGTCGCACTCTCAGTGAAACCGATTTATGCAATATATGCAGTCACACAGGCAGAGATAGAAGTAAATTATGTGTGGTTGAGTCGCCGGTGGATGTCATGGCGATCGAACATATCGCCGAGTTCCAGGGCAAGTACTTTGTCCTGATGGGGCATCTGTCGCCGCTCGATGGCATCGGGCCTTCGGAGTTAGGTCTGGAGTTGCTGGAGCAGCGACTGGCCTCGGGCGAAGTGCAGGAATTAATTCTGGCGACCAATCCCACCGTTGAAGGTGAGACTACAGCGCATTACATTTCTGAAATGGCCGCCGATCATGGTGTCGAGGCCACGCGCATCGCCCACGGCGTACCATTAGGTGGTGAGCTGGAATATATTGATGCGGGCACATTGGCGCACGCGTTTTCCGGTCGTCAAAAAATAGGCGTATAGTTTTTCTATAATTGCTTAAACAATTATCTGGAGGTGGAGCGTGAGTGATTGTTTGTTCTGCAAAATTCTTGAGGGACAGATTCCCTGTGACAAGGTCTATGAAAATGACCAGGTCATTGCATTCAGGGATGTGAATCCTCAGGCGCCTACGCATGTGCTGGTGATTCCCCGTAAACATATTTCAACTACCAATGATTTGACCGCCGATGATAAAAATATTGTCGGTGAAATGTTATTGGCGGCTCAGGCTGTGGCGGCACAGGATGGCATCGACGAAAGTGGTTACCGTCTGGTGATGAACTGTAATGCGGGTGCTGGCCAGACCGTATTCCATATTCACCTGCACGTTCTGGGTGGGCGCGCCATGCACTGGCCGCCGGGTTAAGCACGGGCTATTGATCAAAATCAATGCACGTATTCGGCAAATGTAGCAGTATGGTCGGGTTGCTGTAGAGGTATTAATGATTAAATTTATCGGTCTTTTTTTTCTTCTGATTGCTTCTGGTGTGGCCAACGCCGCGCCGGATGGTAAGGCATTATTTAATAAATACTGTTCGGTCTGTCATGGCACCGAAGGCAAGGGTGGTGTTGGTGTGCCGCTCTCCCTGCCTTCGTTTATTAACAGCGTCTCCGATGAATATCTGAAGAGAACTATTCGATTGGGTCGCCCTGGGCGTATCATGCCTGCTTTTCCAAAACTGAGTGAAGCACAGGTTAATGCCATTGCCAGCCACGTGCGCAGCTGGACCAATGTGCCTGCGGTTAAATTTGACCCTACGCCAGTTACGGGTAACAAAGAACACGGTAAGGAAATATTTTTGACGCGCTGTGCGCTATGTCATGGCGCTGATGGCAAAGGCGGTAAAGGTACGGGCGTGACTTTCTCGAGAAAACGTGATTTGCCTATTATTGCTCCGGCGTTAAACAACTCCGGCTTCCTTGCTTCAGCCAGCGACACCATGATCAAAAACACATTGATTCATGGGCGTGAAGGTACGCCCATGGTGTCTTTATTAGAGTCCGGCTTAACAGAAAATGATATTGATGATGTGGTTGCCTATGTTCGGTCTTTTCAGCAGATAGAAAAGGCGGAGGCCCAGGAAGAGCATTACGATGCAGCGATTGTTGTTGATTCCCCCTATAGCCTGGAAGAAACGGTTGAGAACCTCAAGCAGGCAATCGAAAATCAGAATTTCAAATTAATTCGAACCGATTATCTGGAACATGGTTTTGTCGAAGAAGGTAAGGAAAATAAGCAACAGGTAGTTGTTCACTTCTGTAATTTTAATTTTCTGTTCGAAGCCTTGAGTATTGATCCGCGAGTCGGCATGTTTTTGCCGTGCCGCGTTACGGTTATTGAGCGTGAAGGCAAAGTACAGATGATGACAATCAACCCCATGCGTCTGAGCAAACTGTTTAACAATGACGCACTGAATGAAGCCTGCAAAACAATGACAGAAACATATCAAAGTATTCTTGAGGATGCCTCGCTATGAAATTTTTTCTGAGAATCTTCTTCCTGATTTGTTTTTCCATCAGCGCCAATGTGATCGCTTCTGATTTGATCATGGCCCGTTCCCACCTGTCATTCTCGGAAGCGATGACGAACCTGCAGGTGTCGCTGAGAGAGCACGGTTACACAGTGGCTCGCGTGCAACGAATTGATGTTGGATTAACCGGCATGGGTTACAAGACAGATATGTATCGCGTTGTCTTCGTCGGAAAAACGGATGAAATAAAATACCTTGCTGACAAATACCCTCAAATGATCCCCTATTTGCCACCCAAAGTTTCAATTTTCGCAGAAGAAGGCGATACCTTGCTGGTCACGGCCAATCCCATCGCTTTCGCACAGATGGTGGATGATGAAAAAGACCGGCTTATTTTCGAGCGCTGGGAAAGCGATGTTTATTCGGTGTTCGATGATTTCAGGAATGCTGAATAATGCTTTTGAATGTGGGCTAGTAGTGAAAGCCAACTATAAATTGAATGCCTGAGTGCCTGGTTTCGCTTCTGGGTTCGTAAACAGAAACGCTTGTTGTTCCTCCGCTGGTGGTATTGCTATCACTAATGCCGAAGTCCCAGGTTTCAAAAAAAATACTAAATCCATAGTTTTGGTTACTGGTATTTTTTGCCACCCATGAAAGCTGAAAGCGGGCGCCGGTATCGGTTCCAAGATTAAGGTTGGTTGAACCCAAATCAGCTTCAGATAAATCAATATACATCTCTGGGTTGACTGTTTTCAAAAGGGCGGCTTCTGCAAGCCATGAGCCTTGCTCGTTTGTCCAGAAGATAGTGTTTATGCCTATAGATACTTCGCGCCATTGGTATTTCTCAAATATTCCCAATACGGTTCCTTTGCCCTGTATATCTCTTTTCCACTGATGGAATGTTGTTGACAGGAATATATTGGCGTTGTTTAACAGGGGTGTGCTTATGTGCATGCTATAACGAAAAATATTTTCATCGGTTGTCGTGGCGATGGCTGAACCGAATTGTGTATAACCATCGTAATTAACATTACCATCGTATCCGGCAATTGAAAGTTTAATATCCAGATGACTGTTAATTGTGGTGTTTAGATTTAGCTGAATGCCTGGTATTGTACCTGTTTCATTATTTAGCTCGCTGCCATTGAAATTGAATTCGGTGTAGTCAAAAAACAGCAGGGAGGGAGCAATAGAAAATTGTACTTCTGCTTTGATGTGAGCAGAATATGAAAAAGTTATAAAAATAATGTAAATAAAGATTTTCATGGTTGAAAAAAAGAGTGGGGCGTGTGCCCCACTCTTTACATTGTTGCATATCTTAGTTTTAGAAGCAGGCAATAGGGCTGTTTGTTGTTGCTGTATAAGTACCATCACCTGTATCGTATTCTATGGTAACCGACATATCACTATTGAAGGTGATGCGTGCCTTAGAGTTGCTGCCGCCAGTAATTAAAACAATTCCGGCGTGAGGTCCACAATAATACTCATTGCCCTGAATTGCTGTGGTAGTTTGCACTGCAAAACCATCAGTGCCTGGATCATAGACGTACTGCAATGTTGATATGCTGTAATCTCCAGTTCCTCCATCCCAGTAGTCACTTCCGGTTTCTCTAAAGGATAAACTTTTGATGGCTACGGTAAGGCCGTTGTATTGCATGGTTAGATTGCCACTGGCATTGTCAGTGTAACTCGGTCCGTTCCAGGAGCTGTTCCAGTTGAGTGTTCCATTAAGAACGGCACCCATGCCAAAATCACAAGAGACAAATGTCGTAGAGCCTGAAGCACTTCCGTTAACATCACCAGTGAAGTTGCCTTTGTCTGTATAAGTATTAGGCGCACCTTCAGTATCTGGAAAGTCGGTTGTACAGTTATAGGTTTCATTAAAAGAAACACCGCTGACCAGATCAAGACCGGAATTTTTTCTGTTGGTATTTATTCTGTCTAGTGCTTCATTGATGACGCCGCCTGTAGAGACGGTAGCTGGTGATCCTTTCGCAAGTAGAACGCTGGTAGTATCAAGTGCAGCGGTTGCTATGGTTTCAGCGTTTGCGCTATCAATCACGATTGCGTTTGCCGGTGGGGCAACGCCAACACTGCCGCTACTGCTGTCGTCACTGCTACAGCCAGTGATAGTTGCTAGGCCCGAAAGAAGGATGGCGGTACTTGTTAGTTTTAGTGATATTTTCATCTGCTGATATCTCCTTTTTGGTTTGGCGTGAAATATGTGCACATTTAAATATGCCAAGTTCGATTTAGGCATAGTGTTTGTGTAAACTCAACCTGATTTATCAAGAAGTGTTTAGCTTTTGATCGAGTTATGCAATCTCTTGCTATATAATTCTCATTTTGCTACTGTTCGCACCCTGCAGGCGCGTAGCTCAGTTGGTTAGAGCGCTTCCTTGACATGGAAGAGGTCGGTGGTTCGAATCCACTCGTGCCTACCAATTTTGAAGCATCGCCAAGCGGTGCTTTTTTATAGTAATTAAAATTATATACAAGCGACCCCTCGTAACGGTCGCCACTGGAGAATAAGATGCCTGTCATTACCCTTCCTGATGGTTCTCAACGTTCATTTGATACAGCTTTGACTGTGATGGCAGTTGCTGAAGATATTGGGCCAGGACTAGCCAAAGCTACCTTAGCCGGTCGTGTTAATGGTGAACTGGTTGATGCCTCTTTTTTGATCGAGGCTGATGCAGAGCTGGCTATTATTACTGGCAAAAGCGATGAGGCTCTGGAATTGATGCGTCACGATGGGGCGCATGTCATGGCTCAGGCCGTTCAGGAATTGTATCCCGACACTCAGGTTACGATTGGTCCTGCAATAGAAAATGGCTTTTATTACGATTTTGCCCGAGATGAAGCTTTTCATGAAGATGATCTGATAAAAATCGAACAGCGCATGCACGAGATCGTGAAGCGCGATCTGCCGATTGTGCGTGAAGTCATGGATCGTGCGGAAGCGATCAGGGTTTTTGCAGAGCTGGGTGAGAAATACAAAATCGAAATCATTGAAGACATAATCCCCGAAGGCGAAGAAGTTTCGATTTATCGTCAGGGTGACTGGTTTGACGTCTGTCGTGGACCGCATTTGCCCAGTACCGGCAAGTTAGGCAAAGGCTTCAAGCTGATGAAGCTGGCAGGCGCTTACTGGCGCGGCGATTCTAACAACAAAATGCTGCAGCGTATTTACGGCACCGCCTGGCCTGATAAAAAACAGCTCGATCAGTATTTGCACCAGCTGGAAGAAGCTGAAAAACGCGATCATCGTAAACTGGGTAAGAGGCTGGGTCTGTTTCATTCTCAGGAAGAAGCGCCGGGCATGGTGTTCTGGCACGACAAAGGCTGGTCTATCTATTTGACGGTGCAGGACTATATCCGCAAGAAATTGCGCCAGAATGACTATCAGGAAATCCACACGCCACAGATTGTGGACCGTAGCCTGTGGGAAAAATCCGGCCACTGGGACAAATTTGGTGACATGATGTTCACCACGCATTCGGAGCATCGTGATTTTGCGATCAAGCCGATGAACTGCCCCTGTCATATTCAGGTGTTTAATCAGGGTTTAAAGAGCTACCGTGACTTGCCCTTGCGTCTGGCTGAGTTTGGCTCCTGTCACCGTAACGAGCCATCGGGAACGCTGCACGGCTTGATGCGCGTACGTAATTTTGTACAGGACGATGCGCACATCTTCTGTACGGAAGATCAGTTGCAGGATGAAGTTTCGGCGTTTATCGATCTGGTTTATGAGGTTTATGCTGACTTTGGTTTCACCGATATTCTGGTCGCACTGTCGACGCGTCCTGAACAGCGTGTTGGTGATGACGTTGCCTGGGATCGAGCTGAAAAAGCGCTGGAGGTGGCACTGGACAATAAGGGGCTGGAGTGGAAACTGCAGCCGGGTGAAGGCGCTTTCTATGGGCCAAAAATTGAATTTGTGCTGAAAGATTGTCTGGGCAGGCAGTGGCAGTGCGGTACCATGCAGGTTGATTTTTCCATGCCCGGACGCCTGGATGCACAGTATGTCGCCGAAGACGATATCCGAAAAGTACCGGTGATGCTGCACCGGGCTATTTTGGGCTCGATGGAGCGGTTTATCGGTATTTTGATCGAAGAGCACGAAGGTAAATTCCCGCTCTGGCTGGCTCCGGTTCAGGCCGTAATTATGAATATTACCGACAAGCAGGCCGGTTTTGCCCAAAAAGTACAACAAATGCTTGTCGAACAAGGATTTAAAGTCGAATTGGACTTGAGAAATGAGAAGATCGGCTTTAAAATCCGCGAGCACACAATACAGCGAGTTCCTTATATGCTGGTGATCGGTGATAAGGAGCTTGAAAATAATACGGTGGCCGTGCGCACGCGAAGTGGTGAGGATCTGGGGTCGATGTCTGTTGCAGACTTGATTAGCCGGTTCTCAGATGAGATCGCGCGCCGCGGTTCTGCTGTTTTGGAGGAATAAAAGATCGCTTCGCCTAAAAAGACATTATTGAATGAGAATATCACTTATCCGCAAATCAGGGTAATTGATCAGGATGGTGAACAGCTGGGTATTCTGACCAGCGCAGAAGCATTGGCCAAGGCGCAAGCTGCAGGTCTGGATCTGGTAGAAGTTTCTCCGAATGCGGAGCCTCCAGTATGCCGAATTATGGATTTTGGCAAATTCCGCTTTGAAAACAGCAAGCAGAAGCAGGGAGCCAAGAAAAAGCAGAAAAAGATGCAGGTTAAGGAGATCAAATTCAGACCAAGGACTGAAATTGGTGACTACAACGTTAAGCTGAAAATGATACGTAAGTTTCTTGAGAATGGTGATAAAACAAAAGTAACTATGCGTTTCCGTGGTCGCGAGTTTGCGCATCAGGAATTAGGGATGGATTTACTGAAACGCGTTGTAGCAGATCTTGAAGAAATTTCTATTGTCGAGTCAATGCCCGGCATGGAAGGTCGCCAAATGGTAATGTTATTGGGACCAAAAAAGGGTATTAAACCCTAAAGTAGTAACGAGTGGGCCGGTCACAAGTTTCAGGATGAACACCGAGCTTATTTTGAAGATTAATTAACAGGAGATGGCATCATGCCTAAAATGAAAACACACCGCGGCGCTGCAAAACGCTTCAGCCGCACCGGTTCTGGCGCTTTGAAACGTGGCAACTCACATCGTCGCCACATTCTGACGAAGAAGAGCACTAAACGTAAACGTCATTTACGCGAAGCATCATCAGTTCATGATAATGACATCATGATGATTAACCGCTTATTGCCTTACGTTTAATTAGCTTAGCTAACCGGAGAATATAGAAATGCCAAGAGTAAAAAGAGGCGTACAGGCCAGAGCCAAACATAAAAAGGTTTTAGACAAGGCCAAGGGTTATTATGGTGCGCGTAGTCGAGTTTATCGCGTTGCCCATCAGGCCGTCATTAAAGCGGGTCAATATGCTTACCGTGATCGTCGTGTTAAAAAACGTATGTTCCGTTCATTGTGGATTGCACGTATTAATGCAGCAGCTCGTGAATGCGGAATGTCATACAGCCGTTTGATCAATGGTTTGAGCAAAGCACAGGTTGAAGTCGATCGTAAAGTGCTGGCTGATCTAGCCATCCACGATATGGTTGCATTTGGTCAGTTTGCGGAAATTGCAAAAAAAGCCCTGGCTGCATAACACTGAATGCTATCGATGGTCGGGCTGGAAAGCCTGACTTATTGCATCGATATACGAAGGGGGAAGCTGGCTTCCCCCTTTTTTTGTTTTTTATTTCCTGAAGTGCCACAGTATTTTTTGTTAAGTAGATGAAAAATAGACGTTTTTCCTCTATCATTTAGCATGTTAAAACAATGACACAAAGACAACACAACCATGCGTTGCAGAATTAAGTAAGACGGGAGAGTTAAGTGGATTTGCCAAAGTTGATCGCCGATGTGCAAGCTGAAATTGCCGCGGCAGATAATCTGGAAACGCTGGATCTGATACGAGTCCGTTGTCTGGGTAAAAATGGTGATCTGACTGCTTTACTAAAAGCATTAGGTGGCTTGCCTGCGGATGAGCGCAAAGCAGCGGGTCAGGACATCAACAATGCCAAGCAGGCAGTGCAGCAATTGCTGGAAGTGCGCAAATCTTCGCTGGAGGAGGCGCAGTTGCAGGCCAGGCTGGTGAACGAATGTGTTGATGTGACTTTGCCGGGACGAGGTCAGCGTAATGGTGGTCTGCATCCGGTCACACGCACAATGGAACGCATAGAAAGTCTTTTTTCACAGCTCGGCTTTACTGTTGAGGAAGGCCCTGAGATTGAAGATGATTTTCATAATTTTGAAGCGCTGAATATTCCAGAGCATCATCCTGCGCGTGCCATGCACGATACTTTTTATTTTGATGCACAAACACTATTGAGAACGCATACCTCTCCGGTGCAGGTGCGTCACATGGAATTGGAACAACCGCCGCTACGCATTATTGCGCCCGGTCGTGTCTATCGCTGTGATTCTGATTTGACGCATACGCCTATGTTTCATCAGGTAGAAGGTTTACTGGTCGATGAAAACGTCTGCTTTGCCGATTTGATGGGCACACTGTCCGATTTTCTCAAGCTGTTTTTTGAAAATGAAAATTTACAGACCCGGTTCCGTCCTTCCTATTTTCCTTTCACTGAACCGTCTTCGGAAGTGGATATTCAGTGTGTGATGTGTGAAGGCGAGGGTTGCCGCGTGTGCGGCCAGACTGGCTGGCTGGAAGTGCTGGGTTGCGGCATGGTGCACCCTAAAGTCTTCGAGTCGGTGAACATCGATAATGAAAAGTTCACCGGCTATGCCTTTGGTATGGGTGTTGAACGTCTGGCGATGTTGCGATATGGCGTTAATGATCTTCGCCTGTTTTTCGAAAATGATCTTAAATTTTTACAGCAGTTCGCTTAGGGGTTGATACATGAAAATTAGCGAACAGTGGTTAAGAGCCTGGGTTAATCCTGCTATTTCAACAGCAGAGATGTGCGATCAATTGACCATGGCTGGTCTGGAAATCGATAGCGTCGAGCCTGTCGCCGGTGCGTTTAACAACGTCGTGGTGGCGCGAGTCGTTTCGCTGGAAAAACATCCTGATGCCGACAAGTTAAATGTCTGTCAGGTCACCGATGGTAAAGAGACGCTACAAATTGTTTGTGGTGCCTCGAATGTGCGCGCAGGGCTGGTGATTCCGCTGGCAAAAATTGGTGCTGAGTTGCCGGGTGCCGGAGAAAATGAAATATTTAAAATCAAACCCGCCAAACTGCGCGGTGTTGAATCCTCCGGCATGTTGTGCTCGGAAAAAGAACTGGGACTGGCCGAACAGGCAGACGGATTGATGGAGCTGTCCGAAGACGCACCTATTGGTGCCGATATACGCGAATATCTGGGGCTCGATGATAACTGTATCGAGATCGACCTGACGCCGAATCGCGGCGACTGCCTGAGTATCGCCGGCGTTGCGCGTGAGCTGGGCGCGCTCAACCAATGCCAGGTGACTGCTGAAGCCTGTGCGCCGGTGGCGGCCAGCAGCGATGCCAGTTTCCCGGTTGAAATACTTGCCACTGAAGCCTGCAGTCATTATGTCGGTCGAGTAGTTACCGGTATTAATTGTGCCGCCAAAACCCCTGTCTGGATGCTGGAGCGATTGAGACGATCCGGTATTCGTGGCCTGGGTCCGGTGGTGGATATTACCAATTACGTGATGCTCGAGCTGGGTCAGCCCATGCATGCCTTTGACCTGGCGACACTGACAGGCGGCATACAGGTACGCTTTGCTAAAAAGAACGAGAAAATTACGCTGCTTGACGGTAAATGTATTGAGCTTGATGAAGAGACGCTGTTAATTGCTGATCATGCTAAAGCGCTGGCTCTGGCTGGCGTAATGGGTGGCGAGGGCTCGGGTGTGAGTGATGCAACCACTTCTATTTTCCTTGAAAGTGCCTTTTTCAAACCCGAGAACATCGCCGGTAAGGCGCGGGGTTACGGTTTGCACACCGATTCATCGCACCGTTTTGAACGCGGTGTTGATCCTCAGCTGCAGGTCAGGGCGATAGAGCGTGCGACCGAGTTAGTGCTGGCTATCTGCGGCGGCGAGGCGGGTGCGGTCATCGAAAAAACCACAGAAGCTTATTCGACAGCGGGCCAGGCGATTCACCTCAGGCAGGCGCGTATCGAGCGCCTGCTGGGCATTAAGATGCAGGCCGACGAGGTTGAAGCTATTCTTAATCGTCTGGAAATGAAAGTGAAAGCAGTCGACGATGGCTGGCAGGTCACACCACCCAGCTTCAGGTTCGATATAGCCATCGAGGCCGATCTGCTTGAAGAACTGGTCAGAATATACGGCTACAACAACATTCCCAGAACGCAGCCTGATTATCAGGGGCAGATGAAGGCGCAAACTGAATATGAGGTTTCAACTTCGGTGTTGCGCAGTACACTGGTGGATCGAGGTTACTTTGAAGCGATTACTTATAGCTTCATTGATCCAAAATCACAGAAAATTCTCGATCCTGAAAGCGAGGCGGTGAAACTGGCCAACCCCATTTCATCTGAAATGTCGGTAATGCGAACTTCATTGTGGCCGGGGCTAATTCAGGCGGTTCGCCATAACCTGAATCGCCAGCATAATCGGGTTCGTCTGTTCGAAACCGGCCTGTGTTTCAGGCCGGGTAAAGATAAGGCACTGGATCAGGTGAATATGATTGCCGGTGCGATCTGTGGTGATTTGTTGCCGGAACAGTGGTCTGTATCACCCCAGAAAGTGGATTTCTTTGACCTCAAGGCAGATGTTGAGGCATTGCTGGCGCACACTGGTGAGGTCTGTATCTTTGCTGCTGCAACGCATCCTGCATTGCATCCGGGTCAGTCGGCCAGTATATCTATCGATGGTGAGTTTGCCGGCTGGATCGGTGCGTTGCACCCGGAAGTGATGAAACAGCTGGATCTGGACAAGACCATATATGTCTTTGAATTAAGGCTGGATATCGTCAAGTCGGCAGTTTTACCTGCTTTCTCATCTTTGTCGCGTTTTCCGGAAGTCAGGCGAGATTTAGCTGTCGTGATCGATAAATCTGTCACCGTACAGTCTATACTCGTTTGTATCGGTGAAGCCGCCTCAGACTTGTTGCGGAATATTCAGGTATTTGATATTTATACGGGTAAGGGTATCGATTCAGGACGAAAAAGTGTCGCTTTAGGCTTGATTTTACAGGACTTTTCACGCACTCTTACCGACCAGGACGTAGAAACCGAGGTAGAAAAAGTGGTTTCTTCACTAAAACAAAAATTTGCTGCTACACTTCGGGAGTAGGTATGGCATTAACGAAAGCTGATTTGGCAGAAAGCCTGTATGAAGAACTCGGTCTCAACAAACGTGAGGCCAAAGAATTGGTAGAACTATTCTTTGAAGAGGTTCGTGCAGCACTGGGTGACGCTAACCACGTCAAACTTTCAGGCTTTGGTAATTTTATCCTGAGGGACAAGACCGAAAGACCGGGTCGAAACCCTAAAACAGGCGAAGAAATACCAATTTCTGCTCGAAGAGTCGTTACGTTCCGACCAGGTCAAAAATTGAAGCAACGAGTAGAAGCGTATGCTGGAAGCGAGCAACAATAACGAATTACCAACGATACCCGCGAAACGCTATTTCACTATTGGTGAAGTCAGCGAATTATGTGGGGTTAAATCCCATGTCCTGAGATATTGGGAGCAGGAATTCACCGAACTGAAGCCGGTAAAACGACGTGGTAACCGCCGTTATTATCAGCGTCATGATGTCATTCTTATTCGCCAGATCCGCAGTCTGCTTTATGATCAGGGTTATACCATTGGTGGTGCACGTCAGAAACTGACGGGTGAAGAAGTGGCTGATGATAATAATCAGAGTCAGCAGATCCTGCGTCAGATGAGAACCGAGCTCGAAGAACTGCTGGTACTCTTTAAGAACTAGTTGGTTATACTGGTTTTTCTAAAATCTTTCACTTCTGATCTTATAAGTTAGTCCCATTTCGGGTATCCTATGCGACCCTTACGGGACGTAGCGCAGCTTGGTAGCGCACTTGACTGGGGGTCAAGTGGTCGCAGGTTCAAATCCTGTCGTCCCGACCAAATAAAAAAAGGCCACCTTATCTTAGGTGGCCTTTTTTTATTTTGCCTGGTTGTAAGATTTGTTCTTCAGTAGCATGCTTCTTATGCCACATAAACGGCTCACAAATTTGACTACACATGTACTGCGGTGAATATATTTTTTAGATTTTGGTACTCCTAAATAAACTTCCAAAAACAGGCTTTATTTGTATAAGCTTATCCGCTACTTTTTCTGTTACAGCTATCCACAACTGATTTCCTATGAAAGACCTCAACCCAAACACAATTTATCTGAAAGACTATACCCAGCCCGCTTACTGGATCAGCAATGTTGATCTGATATTTAATCTTGAAGAAGAGCAAACACAGGTTTGTTCTACATTAAGCCTGAGTAAGAACGAAAACATCTCGGGTAAGCATCCTTTAGTTTTGCAGGGTGAAGAGCTGGTGCTTGAGCATATCTCAATTGATGGCAAAGCACTTGCAGCTTCTGAGTATGAAGTTACCGACACTGATCTTACTATTCATTCAGTGCCCGATGCGTTTACGCTAGAGATCAAAACTATCATCAAACCTCAGGAAAACACCTCGCTGGAAGGATTGTACAAATCCAGCGGTAATTTCTGTACACAGTGTGAGGCTGAAGGTTTCAGGAAAATCACTTATTACCTCGATCGCCCGGATATAATGGCGAAATTTACCACGACTATTTTTGCGGATAAGAAAAAATATCCGGTTTTGCTGTCGAATGGTAACCCGGCTGGTTCGGGCGTGGAAGAAGGTGGTCGTCACTGGAGCAGGTGGCAGGATCCTTTCAAAAAGCCCTGTTATTTATTCGCTTTGGTTGCAGGTGATCTGGCGTTTATCGAAGATAAATTCACCACGATGTCGGGCAAGACCGTTGATCTGCGTATTTACGTGCAGCACCACAATATTGATCAGTGCGACCATGCGATGCATTCCCTGATCAAATCAATGCAGTGGGATGAGCAGGTCTATGGTCGTGAATATGATCTGGATGTGTATAACATCGTCGCGGTGGATGATTTCAACATGGGTGCGATGGAAAACAAGGGGCTGAATGTTTTCAATTCAAAATACGTGCTGGCGAAAAAGGAGACCGCCACCGATGTGGATTTTATTAATATTGAAGGCGTGATCGGGCATGAGTATTTCCATAACTGGAGCGGTAATCGTGTCACCTGTCGTGACTGGTTTCAGTTGACGCTGAAGGAGGGTTTAACCGTCTTCCGCGACCAGCGTTTTACCGCAGACATGAATGCGGAAACGCCCAAGCGTATCGACGATGTGAATGTGTTGCGTACGGCGCAGTTTGCGGAAGATGCCGGGCCGATGGCACATCCTATCCAGCCGGACTCCTATCTGGAAATTAACAATTTTTATACGGTGACGGTTTACAACAAGGGCGCTGAAGTGATCCGCATGATTCACACCATTTTGGGCGAAGAAGGCTTCAGGAAAGGTATGGATCTGTACTTTGATCGTCACGATGGTCAGGCGGTGACTACCGAGGACTTTATTTTGGCAATGGAGACGGCGAATGAGACTGAGTTAACACAATTTAGACGCTGGTATAAACAATCAGGTACGCCGGAAGTTTCGGTGCAGGAATCTTATGATGAAATTGCGCAGCGTTATGAACTGACATTAAAACAAACTACACCGGCGACTGCTGAACAGGAAACAAAACTGGCTTTTGATATCCCGGTGCGTACGGGTTTGTTGGCAAGTTCTGGTGAGGATATGGCGGTTGTTTACGAAGGTGTTAAAGATACATCACACATACTTCGTTTAATACAGGACGAGCAAGTTTTTGTTTTTGAGGAGGTCAAAGAAAAACCGGTGCTCTCATTGTTTAGAGGTTTTTCTGCACCGGTGAAAATACACTTCGGCCGTTCCAATGAAGAATTAGCTTTCTGTGTGGCAAATGACTGTGATGGCTTTAATCGCTGGGATGCGGGTCAGGAACTGGTGATTCGTATTATTTTGAACAGGGTGAATGGTCATCAGGAACAATCAGTGCCGGATTACCTGGTCTCGGCTTATCAAAAGACATTGCAAAATAAAGTGCTGGATCGGGCGCTGTTAGCAAGAGCACTGGCACTGCCATCACAGGCGTATATTTCTGAGATGATGGAAGTCATTGATGTTGATGCCATTCACGAGGCACAAAAATTCATGGAAAAATCACTGGGCACGATTTTGTTCGATCAGTGGCTAGCGGTTTATCAGCAGTGTGAAACAGTTGAATATGGTCTGTCGACAGCTTCGATGGGAGCGAGGGCGCTAAAAAATACGGCTTTGTCTTATATGGTGTCCAGTCAGAATGAGCAGGCAGAACAGCTGGCTCTCAGTCAGTTTAAACAGGCCAGTAATATGACTGATCAGCTGGCAGCTTTTCGAGTACTAGTGCATCATGCTTGCGATTCACGAGATCAGGTTATCGAAGACTTTTATCAGCAGTGGCAGTGTGATCAGCTGGTCATGGATAAGTGGTTCATGATTCAGGCCACCGCACCGCAGCCTGACACCCTGCAGAGAGTTGAGAAGTTATTTGAACACGATGATTTCGATTTGAAGAATCCGAACCGCGTGCGTTCATTACTGGGTGCTTTCTGCTCCGCTAACCCGATATGCTTTCACGTCCCCAGTGGTGAGGGTTACCGGCTGTTAGGGCGCTATATTGAGAAACTTAATGATCTGAATCCGCAAATCGCTTCACGTCTGACAACCCCGCTGACGCGCTGGAAACGTTTTGATCAGCAAAGGCAGGGGCATATGACTGCAGAACTGGATAGATTGAAACAAATACCACAGTTGTCTCGGGATGTTTATGAGCTGGTCGAGAAAAGTTTGAGTTAATATTGTTTTAACTGACTGAAATTGCTAAATTTAACCTACGTCTGATTTGAAAGCGTAGGTATTTTTTGTGTTTTTTTATGCAGAGATGAATGGAAGCAGCTACAATTCTAGGATATATCAGATTATTTCTGTGTGCTGATCCGCTCAATGCACAGATCACTGGAGTCGTACTTTATGAACAATGTTGTTTCCCTCTTCGAAAACCCACTTAAAGATGAAGAACGGCCCGTAGTGCTTTTGGCTGATGATGATCCGTCTATTCGTTTGATGATACGTCATGTGCTGGAATCTGAGGATTACGATATTATTGAAGCAGAAGATGGTCTGGACGCCATCAAGGCTGTTGAAAAACAACACCCGGCTTTAATTCTGCTGGATGCGGTGATGCCTGGGCTGGATGGGTTTGCCACTTGCCAGCAAATTAAAGATCGAGGTCATACTGATATACCTGTCATCATGATTACCGGGCTGGATGATGATGCCTCGGTAGAGCGTGCCTATGATGTAGGTGCTATCGACTACATAACCAAACCGATCAAATGGGCCGTGCTCAAACACCGGGTGCGCTCTGTTGTAAAACGAGTTATGGCTGAGCGTAAAATTTTACGCCTTGAATATCGGGACACTTTAACTCAGTTACCTAACCGCCTGTTATTTATTGACCGTCTGGAGCAGGCTATTGTTCGCGCCGAGCGGCATAGAGAGACTATCGCTTTGATGGTGGTAGATATTGATGACTTCAAACTGGTGAATGATTCTTTTGGCCATGAAGCCGGTGATAAGTTGATTAAAGCGGTGGCTGAGTTGTTATCTAAATCTATGCGCCGTGCGGACACGGTGGCGCGACTGGGTGGTGATGAGTTCGCGATTATTATTGAAAATGTTGATGGCGTCGATGATGCTATTTCTATCGCTGGCAATTTAACGACTGTTCTTGAGCACAACGTACGTCTGGATAATCAGGAAACTCATACCAGCGCCAGTGTTGGTATTGCTATGTATCCTGACGATGGCTCGAATGCCAGCACACTGTTGAAAAATGCGGATACCGCCATGTTTCGCGCTAAAGAGCAGGGGCGTCGTTGTTTCCAGTTTTATAAAGCAGAAATGAGTGTCAATGCGATGGAACGGCTGGAGCTGGAAAATAGCATTCGTCAGGCCATTGAAAATGGCGAATTGGTGATTCATTATCAGCCGACGATTGATGTCCACAATAATGAAATTGCGGGTGTGGAAGCACTGTTACGCTGGCAGCATCCTGAGAAGGGTATTATTGCTCCTGATGATTTTCTCCAAGTAGCTATAGAAAGTGGTCTGATAGTGCCGATTGGTGAATGGATGATTAATACTATTTGTCATCAACTGCGCGTGTGGAAAGATGCGGGTATGGAAAATCAGAATATATCCATTAATTTAACGGCGAAGCAATTTAAAGATCAGGATCTGATTTCACTCTTTAAAATAGCGATGAATGAACACCAGATTGAAGGTTCTGAACTGAATATAGAAGTGACAGAAAAGAGTCTGATTTCCAGTGAAGGCGAAATTGAAGCTACTCTGAATAAGTTTCATGACATGGGCATGACTATCACTATCGATGATTTTGGTATTGGCTTTGCCTCATTGACCAATTTGAAAGATCTACCGATTGATGTCGTTAAAATTGACGGTGCATTTATTGCTGGTGTTCCCGATAATGAACACGATGTGGCCGTGGTCAATGCTATTGCCGGTTTAACACGTGGCCTTAAGATGAAACTACTGGCTGAAGGCATAGAGAATGAACGTCAGCTTGAAATGCTGAAAGGGCTGGGTTGTCAGTATGCTCAGGGTTTTTACTGGAGTAAGGCTTTACCTCCTCATCAATACGAACAATTTTATCTGAATCGTTTTTATAATCTGGGTTGATAATCTGCGATGGTTTGCTGTTGATTAGTCCGGATCAGTTTTTTCGGCACTAATTGACAACGGTTTGACCGGCTTGAACATTTTCATACTTCTAAACTGATCGTGATGCATTTCGGTAATCTGCCGATGCACCGCTTCTTTCCAGTGAATTTCTGGAATATAACCCAGCATTTCTTTTGCAAGTTCATTATCAGTGCAGGTTTCTTCCAGCAGATGAACGATGCTGCGGGTAATTAAAGGCTCCCACGGAAAGATAATATCTAGTTTTTCCATCAGCCAGGCAAAACTGTAGGCAGCGAAAAAGGGCACGCTATAGTGCGGTGCTGGGTAGTCAAAATGTTCGCTAATATAATTAACCACCTCACGCATATTAGGCACCTCGGGGCCGACAATATTAAAAGCGGCATAAGGCGGAAGTTGTGGTGCTAGCGCGGCACGCACTACGGCCTGGCCCATATCGCGGCCATCGATGATAGGTAATCCGGTTTTACCGCCAGCCACCCAGGGTACTAGATGGGTTTTTAGCCGGGGTAGCAGCATAGGTAGAACGCCCAAAGAGTAGCGTTTTCCGGCAAAAATTCCCAGGCGTAGATTAACCATCGACATCATCCGATGAGCATTTTCCTGCATGTAATTTTCTATGGTGATGACATTATTTAAATGCGGCCAGAAACGTCTGGGTATACCCGGTGCATGGGCATTAGCTGAGGCTTTCGGTGAAGCGGCACTGGTCGTGCTGATATTGATGAAGCGTTTAACCCGCCACTCTAGTGCCTTATCGATGAGCTTGAGCGAAGGATCGAGATAAAGTTGTTTCGACTCTTTCTTTTTGCCCCAGAGCGAAGTCCAGGCTGCACAGTGGCAAACAATATCAGCCCCGGCAAGCACTCGGTCCATATAAGCAGGGTCACGCAAATCACCTTCGCGCACTTCACCCTTAAATTCAGTAATAAGCTTTCGACGATCACGGCAGGCTGCGATAATATGCAGTTCTTTATGGCCTATCTGGTTGAGCTCTTCTAACACATGGCTGCCAGCAAAACCGGTAGCGCCGGTGATAACAATAGAATGAGACATGAAGGTGGTTCCTGAATTAGACGGCTGTCTTAATATTGCATAGATTTTTGAGTGGTACAAGCATTTGTCTATCAAACTATAAATTTAGGTATTAGAAGCAATGAAGATTTTAATCACTGGCGCGAGCCGCGGAATCGGCCTTGAAATGGTGCGTTACGGCATGGATCACGGCTGGCACGTATTGGCCTGTTGTCGTCATCCGTTTCAGGCGGAGAAACTGCTTTCCATGGCGCAGCTAGCCAATGGCCGGGTCAGTGTTCATCTGGCCGATATGTCCGAACTGGCCACCTTGCAGGCACTGGCTTACGAACTGCGTCACGAAGCCATTGATATGTTGATTAATAACGCCGGTGTCTACGGCTCTGATAAAAATAGCTTTGGCCAGGTGGATGCGCATGACTGGCTGGAGACTTTTAAAGTGAACAGCATCGCACCGCTGAAAATGTCCGAGCTGTTTGTCGAGCAGTTGTCCATGGGCAGATCAAAAATCATTGCATGCCTGAGCAGTAAAATGGCCAGCATGGAAGATAACACCTCAGGCGGCAGTTATATTTATCGCTCCAGCAAGGCGGCCCTGAATGCCGTGGTCAAAAGCATGTCCATTGATCTGGCGGATAAAAACATCAAGTGCGTCGCGCTGCATCCAGGCTGGGTGAAAACCGATATGGGGGGAGTCAATGCTGAAATTAGTACCAAAGAAAGCGTGGCAAAAATGTTTGCCTCATTACTGGCATTGAAGGCAGAAGACAGCGGCCGTTTTATTGATATTGATGGCAGTGACATTCCATGGTGAATTGCACTCAACTTGATTTGGATGATAAAAAAGAGAAAATAAATGTCATTTGATTTCACAAAAAACGATCTTGAACATTTGCAGAATATTGTTAAGCAGGCAGCGATAGAAGAATTGTTACCGGGTTTTGGTAAGCGCGAATTTACCTATAAAGATGATGACAGTATTATCACCAGTGCTGATCTGGCCATGCAAAAGAGAATGGATGCAGAGCTCAAGCAGGCCTGGCCACAATTTTTATTATTGGGTGAAGAGATGGCGGACGAAGAACAGCAGGCTATCATCGACAGTGGTGATACTTACTGGTGTCTTGATCCGTTGGATGGTACTAATAATTACGCAGCGGGATTGCCAATGTTTGCCGTTTCCATTGCGCTGATACAGAATGGAGAATCAGTGCTGGGTTTAATTTACGATCCGACACGTGATGAGATGTTCAGTGCTATAAAAGGCGCTGGAGCCTTTCTCAATGGCGAAAAATTAAAGGTAATGACTAGCACAAATCATGCGCAGCGCATTGTTGCCGAAATAGAAATGAAACGGTTGCCTAAAGAATTAGCGGTACGATTGATAATGGAACAACCTCATGGTTCACAACGTAACTCAGGCTCCTCAGCCATAGATTGGTGCTGGCTATCAGCCGGTCGTTATGACCTGTATTTACATGGTGGTCAGAAGCTCTGGGATTACGCTGCTGGTCATCTTATTTTTTCCGAAGTTGGAGGGAAATCCGTTTCGCTGGACGGTCAGCCTGTATTCAGAGGCCGACTTGAAACACGTTCGGTATTCGCCGCTCAAGACGCAGCTTTATTCGATGACTGGTATAAGTGGATTGGTGTGCCTTATAGTTAAAACCAAAGTGATAAATAGAAACGAATAACGTTGGCGGAAAACTTGTATGCTGGTTCTGTGCCTGGTGTTATGCCAGTTACAGTTGTGTCTAGAAAGTCATCATAGTTGTATGAAAATCGATCTAGATAAAAATTGAGAGTGCCTTTTTCAAAAAAAGATAATTTTTCTTTTTTGATAGAGTAGGTGGCACCAGCGCTAATAGCGTTACTGGAGAATGTGCTGAGTTCCTTATCACTGGCAAGGTAGTTTTGTGCATCAACAAACGGAAATAGACTGGAGAAGAATGAAGCCCTTGTTTGCGAATAGAACCTAAGGCTTACATCGAAAATCCAGTTATTCTGATATGGGTGAACATAACCAATATCAAAAGTGTCAGCTTCAATATCCCATGTGTCTGTGAAATACCGGTAGCCACCATAAACTGCAGCACGATATGGGAGATAGTATCGAAAATTAATTGATGTTGCATTGCTGGTGCGTGTTTTGGGGTATTTTTCATCCTGGAAGATGGTTGCATTTGGGTCGGACGGACTTATATATCTGACCTGTCGATAAGGGTTGTTTAAAAAACCCTCATCAGTAATTACTTCATAAGTTAATCCCATCAGAAAATTTTTAGTAAAAACTTGTGAAAGTGATAGTCGATAGTCTTTGGTGTCCGCGTTTTGGCTGAAAATGTTATCAGTGCTTTTACTGATGTGATTATTACCCGCTGAGTAACCAAGTGATATTGTCGATAGACCTCCAAATGTTTCCTGGCTAATATTGAAGCTATGAGTGACTGCCTCAAAATCATTTTCAGTGCTGTTAGTATATGAATAACTCATGATTGATTTGTCGTAAAGATAATCAATGCTTATGGATTTTTGTGTGCGCTTCTCATTATAGGAACTCGCCTGAGTGATAGCATCTATGGATGCACTGGAGATGCTATCAATGTAATAATTGGCGGAGATAGATGTGGTGTTGCCAATGCTTTTTCTGACTAATACAGATGGACCATCAATGGTTATACCACCGCCATCGTAGTTATGGTAGAGGACATCTATGCGGTCTTCAGCCAGTACAGCAGCATGGCTCTGATTGTTAATAATCACGTATAGTGCAACTAATGCTATAGTTGATTTTTTAATTACAGCCACAGCCACCGCCTGAAGAAATACCAGCACCACGAGCACCCTCACGCGTATCATGAACATGTTCAATATAAGCGGATGATACTGGATCACGGTCGAATGACATGATTGGGTCGGCAAGATGGGCGCGTTCATAGGGTTTAACCCATGGCTCGGCCGAACATCCAGAATTTACGATTATAAAAAAAAATAGAAATAAACTCCGTTTCATGATTATTCTCGAATTAACTCCTTCACCCATTTTTTATATTTTTCGATATCATCTGGTTTGTAGGCTCGATGTATATATCGTATATGACCGCTGCGAGAAACTAATACGCTAGTTGGCATTGCAGTGACTTCGTATAACTGACTGACTTTGTTTTCTGAATCGAACAAAATAGGGAAATTTATTTTATCGTCTTTTATGATTTTTAAAGCCTCAGTAGGATTTTCTTCTACGTTGACACCCATGATGGTAAAACCAAGATCTTTATATTTGGCATAGAGCTTATTAAGTTCGGGCATTTCCTGGCGGCATGGGCCGCACCATGATGCCCAAAAATTGATTAACACCACCTGGCCTCGTAACTCACTAAGTTTAATGTTTTTTGTATTATTACTTTTCAAGGTGAAATTAGGTGCTTCGACAGAAGTTTCATTGGCCGATGAATTGGCACTGACTAAAGTAAATAAAATGAAAAGTATGGCGCTCAGGGAGTGGAAAGTTATTTTATTAATATACATTGTTCATAGCCTCTCATTAAAAATAGTATCCGACGCCTACAGTAAACTTAAGATTGTGGGTTGATTTTTCCTTGAATATATCAACATTAAAGATATTATCTCGGAAGTCGGTATAAACTGCAAAATAGTTGCTTACTAAAACTCTATAACCAGCACCTACGCTGAGTGTGAAATGATCACTGCCCGCAAATGAAGTATTACCTAAGCCTGCGGTGATATATAAAGAAGTGTTGTAGGTCAGATTATCAGTAACGAATGCCTCACCAGGTAAAGCGTTATAGCCTAGCGATATAAGATACGTGGTCATCTCTCGCTCATTATTTGAAAGTAGCGGTGCGCCACCAAGAACTACTTCAAAGCTGGTTTCATCTCCAGTTGCCTGAAACCATCCTACACCAACAAAAAAATCATCAGAGATGTGATAATTTATATTTAGTTCAAGCGCTGGATTGCTGCCAAAATCCTCAATACTAATAATGCCTATATTGGAAATTATTTCGAAATCTGCCGTTTTTATATTTGACTCATCAAATTTGGTGCGTTTTATTTCTGGTTGTATTATGGGGTATAGCTCTTTTACCTCCTCAATTTCAATGCCACAGGAAAAGGTGGGTAAAAAAAATAATGTGCTGATAATTATATTCAGAAGAAGATGGCGAAACCTGCTTTCCATTCTTTTAAGTCCTCGTTGCTATCATAGTCTTTATTGGCAGAAAAAATAACGAAATCGCTATATTCAATTTTAAGTATTATCCGTTTTGATAAGTAAGTCTGTACCCCAAGCCCAAAATTACCGAACTGATTGCGATTATCTTTTGGTAGCACTAGTGTTGTTTTAGGCGTTGTCTCAATAAAGCCTGTGCCGAGCATAACATAAGGGGAAAATGCCAGTGTTGGAAATGGCTGCATAATGATTGCTAGTTTATACAAGCTACTACTTGATGTGTTGCCTATTATTTCAGTGTCGCTTAATTCAACAGCAAGGCTTTTATTGAACAGGTAGGCCGCATATATTGTTAGTGCGTCAGCGCTGCCAAACCTACCTCCTAATAAACCTGCTTCCCAGCGTCTGTCTACGTAATCTTCGTGACTAAACGTCTGTAATTCAATTTGTTTATGATTGTCGGGTGATAAAGTTTTTGTCATTTGTTCGAGCTTTACCCAGCCTTCGATGCCTTCTTTATTTTTTATTTTGAACCATGAAGTATGTCGAAAAATAATTTCAATGGTCTCTCCCCGTTCGATAATGTGAAATACTGGATAGCTGTTGCCGTGACCTGTATAAACATCAACGTAGGGGTCAGCAACGATGACTTCCTGAAATTGCTCGTTGCTATATACGTTGTTGGAACCGCCTGATAGTAATAACAAGATTATAATTATTTTTTTTATTAACATTAGGCTTAAATGTGGTTACTAACGTGAGTTTATATGGTCTCTATGTAGCATAGAGTTTTTAGTTCATTGGCGCAGTTGGATCAAATGGATTGTTAAAATATTGTGCACCTAGATCAAGCCATTCTGATATCAGGCGTAATTCTGCTGGCGTCATGAAACTGGAATGATCAACACCAGGTATAGCAGGTAACACGCGGCTAGCATTGAGTTCAGTTTCGGTTAGTTTTTCCATGAAGTAACTGACACGTGCGCCATTGGATGACATCGACGCTGGTACTGCCGCGTTGGGATCAGGGATATCTTCTGTGACCGGATTACCGTTAATGTCCAGTACCGGGTCGCCATTGCTATCGAGCACGGGGACTGTAATTAATATATCAACCAGATTACCCATGGCGTCAAGCATCTGGCCGGCATCGTCAAATAATAACTCCCGATAGGATTCAATATGATCGACTTCTTCGTCAGAGACGTCGCTCGATAAATTAAGTTGGCCATCAATAACGCTGTTACTGTGACAGTTTGTACAGGTATTTACTCCACGATCAACACTCCAGAGCGGGTTGATGTGTTCAACATAATTGATGACTGATCGGCACGTACTGCTCCAGTCAGTGTTACAGGTTAAAGAAGCTGGACTGGCAGTGCTGAGGCCATCAATACCTGTATAGGGATAGCTAAATGAAGCATCTGTTTTGATTGCAGGATCACTCCATACATCTTCAAAAATAACATCAACACTAGGAGTTAAAGCAGATGGAACCAGACGGGTTCTGGCTTCTGCCATGGTTTCACCGATATCAGCAAAGTAGGAGCCAGCGGTGCCTGGAATCTGAGTGTTGGGAAATAAATATCCATCGTTTGGTGCGCCACTATTAATGGATGGATTGATGGCGTCATTGCGACCGTGTGGCAGTGGTAGCGTCGTTGTCTGGTGTGTATGACAGCCGTTACAATATAAGGTGTTACCGGGTTTAACCTGTAGCCAATTTTCATGGCGTGGTCCTATTCGGCGTGCAAATTTATCTAGAACTTCGATGCTAAATGCGATATCGGCAGGTATTTTTATTCGTACCGAGCCATCAGGTTCGATGGGGGCGTAGCCTATGATTTCGCGCATGCCCTGATTCGTATTACGACCAAATGCAGTGTTAGCCAGATCGGGAGGATTTAGCAGCCGATCATCATCACGTAGTGGTTGTCCTGCGGCCTTGATAATACGTAGAAAGCGTGCAGGACGGTCATCACTGCCAGTTAATCCCGGGTCGCCCAGTTGTTGCACTGAGGTAATACCATTAATCGTGGTGCAATCACTAAAAAAACATCCGTTAAAACTATTATCACCAAAATCATATACAGATCGAATATCTAATAATCCGACGTTCTCTGTTACTAGTGTTGCATCAAGTTCGCCAGAAGTTTTATCGAAAATAACTGTTGGTAATGCACGTGACTGCATAATAACAGCATCTGTAGTAATCATGCCAGCTTCGGCTAACACGACAGGTTTTTCAGTATTGTTTGAACGGTCATAAATCCAGATGCCATAACTGGGAGGTAGTTCAACGGCAGTGGCATCAGTTAGCCATGGGTCGATGCAAGGGTGCATCACGGTGGTATCAACTGTCGGTGATACCACCGTGACTTCAAGCTGACAAATGCCTTTGCTAACTAATAATCGGTTAGTACCATCATATAGCGGGTAGGCGGAGTGGTAGCGGCCTTCTGGTGAAATGGTATTGTTATTGATGATATTGGTAATGGTGGCATTGGTTTGTGCGGAACCGTTTAAGAAGCCCTGGTTAGCAATAGTCGGCTGATTAATATCAATAAAATTTTCGGCATCAATGATAACGATGTTACCGCCACCAAATGTATTTGTAAAAGGTTGACTCATGGCCAGAATGCTACCATCAGCTAACTGATACGGTTGTATAAGTTGAACAGTATTGTTATCGGCATCAAGATGGCTTTCAGTATGCGCCCCGTAATAAACCTGCAGGTTAGATCCATCAGGTGAAACTGTGTATAAATGTATAGCGTTATTATTGCCACTGTTGTCCCAGCGACTAAACAGTATTCGACCATCACTCAATACGCCAGGGTCAAGATCATGACTTTGATTGAAGGTGATCTGGTGAATGTTATTGCCATCATTGTTCATGACATGCAGCACCAGTGCCTTAGTTTGTCTATTTTCATCAGTGGTTGAGAACTGAGGTTTGCTGAGGCCAGTCACACCCTCATCAAGAAGAATTGCTTTTGATTGTGTTTGCCTGTCCGATGAAAAAACAATACGGCCATCGGGCAAGTAGCTGGCAGAGATGTCATTGCCTTCTTCAGCAACAATATTGGATGCTATGATACGTCTTAATTGATGCGTAACAATGTTGTATTCATAAATGTTCCAGGTAAAGAAAATGTTGTCATTCAGGTCAGGGTCGTCGAGGCGAAGCGAGAACAGAATTTTTTCACCATCATAAGAAACAGAAATGTCTTTGACATCACCCAGGCCCTTAGTGATAGTCGCGGTGATGTTTCTCTGTGCCGCACTCACCGAAGCACGATCTTTAATATAAACGTCACCGCCAGGGGTAAATAATAACGGCTCACGGATATCGGGTTGTATTGGCTCACCATTATTGTCTGTAGGAATAACACGTTTAACATAGGCAATGGGGGAATCGGTGATCCCTGGATCCGCACCTTCACCTGATGCGGAGCACCCCTGCAATATAAGCATCAGGGTAATCAAAAATGTGGCAGAGGCCTTTTTCATAAGGTTCATAGTTGTTTAAAAAATTGTAAGGGCGCTCTGTTTTTTATGCATGGCTAAATATGTTTAATGTTGCTGAGCAGATTGTGGTTCTGCAGGGGGCGTCAAGCCTGATGAATAATGCATTTTCCCTTTATCATCAATAATGATGGCATCAACACCCTGGTAAGACTCAATGAACTCAATGGCTTTTTGAGCACCTAGAATAAATAAAGTTGTCGATAACGCGTCGGTAGTAATGGCATCATCGCCGATAACGGTCGCACTCCACGTATTTGTGATCGATGTTCCAGTTTTTGGATTGATGATGTGGTGATAACGTTGGCTGCCTTCAATGAAAAAACGCTCATAATCACCAGAAGTTGATATGGCTGAATTGTCTAATGGTAAGCGGACAACAACCTTGTCTTTGTCTCGGGGATGACGTACGCCTATCACCCATGGTTTGCCATTGCGATCTCCCATGACTCGCGAGTCACCGCCTGCACCGACCAGGCCATTTTTAATGCCGCATGTTTGTAACAACTTAATGGCATTGTCAACTGCGTAACCTTTGGCAATACCACCAAAATCCAGCCGCACATTTTTTTGTTTGAATTTTATGGTTTTATTTTGCGGGTCTAATTGAATATGCCGGTAATTAATACCGCTCAACTTATCTTCAATATTTTTTTTGGTTGGGCGAGTTTTATTGTGATAATCATAAAGATAACCAACCGAGGCGAAGGTGATGTCAAAAGCACCTTCAGAGGCTTCTGACATTTCCAGTGATTTCTCGATTAAATAAAAAATCTCATTGCTGATTTTTACTTCGTGGTCTGCCGCGTTGTTATTAATATTAGATAAATCACTGTCGTCGTTTAATGGATTCATTGACCGGTCGATACGCTGCATTTCATCAAACACCTGTTGGCCGCATAGTGCGGCCACTTTCGGGTCATCATGCCAGATGTCGACAGTGATCAGCGTACCCATCATGATACGCTCACTTTTATACCATTCCGACCATGCATTGGTGCTGGCACCTAATGTTACAAACATAAGTGCCAATACTAAATAGTGATACAAAATAATTCTCTCATTCATTTAATTTGTAATAATATTTTCTGGATATAACAGAGTAGTTAAAATGCCCCAAATGAAATCATGTTGTCGATGTTGCCAAGGCCATGATTTGGGAACAGTGTGGTGAATTGACCCAGGTCACCGTTGATGGACATGAAGTTGGCGATGACGGTATTAACCAGCAAATTCACATTATTTGCCGCCGGGCTGGATGAGGTTATCACTGAGCCATCAGCAGAAAAGCGGCCTATTTGATGGTAATCAATAAGCCCGGTATTGGCGTAAGTGCTAATGCTGCTGTTAGGTTTGATGACCAGATAAAATGAACAGGCGGTGGATGAATTATCACTAGTCCACTGGCCTTTGCCGCGACCGCCCAGTTCGTTCGATCCTACTGCGGAACTATTGTCGAGTGCGCCATTACTGGAAAGTGAGCCATCGCTGAAGACATAAATCATGAGTGGTTTATTTCTTATTAATGCGTACTGCAGGCAGGCACCGATACATCGACCGGCACGTAAATCCCGGTTTTCTCCGGTCTGGCGGTCACCGGTATGGTAATCGTAGCCACCCATAGTAATCGAACCAGCTCCAGCATGGCCGTCAATCACCATTTTCATAACTGAAGCAGTTTTTCGGAATTCACTATCATTATCAAATTCGGTAGTACTAAAGATTCCGGTAGCACCACGTATAGCTGCATCCTTTTCAGGGTTGACATCAACACCGGCAAAACGATCAGCAATGTCAGCCGCTTTCAGGTAACCGCAACGCATCAGGTCTTTGATGATGTCATCTTGAGTAATATTTATTCCTGGTGTGACACTACCAAGGCTGAGTTTTTTGTGGCTGATGCGGGCTATCGATTCCATGACTGCTGTGACATCAGCGGGATCACTCAATACTGCCGTCAGGTCACCAGTATCCACCATACCAGTGACGTCACTGGGGCGATCTACTTTTGTGGGTCTTATCTCTGGGTTGATCAGACTGGCAGGTGACATTGAATTACCGCCCGAGTCAGAACTTTGAGAACCGATAAGCGTCACCACACCGCCCTGGGCACCGGCTTTAGCGATACCATACATAGGATTGTGTGGATTATTGCCGGTATCGTTATCAGAACGTGCGGCAATGACGGCACCATCCACCAGTCCTGGAGCGACTGAAGTAAATTTATCCAGAATGCCTTTTAACATGGCACTGTCTGAATGAAAGCGCAGACCCAACTGGCTATTAGTAAAGTTACCATCACTACCATTCAGCATAGTGGCAGCTACAGTAGTATCGGCAAGCCCTGGGATCATATCACCCGGCAGCCCCATCTTGCTGTAACCACTGGTGTCGAGAAAATCCATCTGTCCGCCACTCTGGCCAACGAGTACGTTGGAACTGGCGAGATTGGCGCCACCAGCAAGGTCAAAACAGATAAATGGAATCTTACCCGGGCCCGACAATCCACCTAGTGAGCAGCCAATATCAGTGGCCAGTGCATCAAGGTCAGCAGATACAGCAGCATAGGCGGTGTGGGGGTTGGAGAACAAACTAAAAACACCGCCACCAATAATGGCTCCAGTGCCTGTTATAAAACCCTGCCGCAAAAAATCTCGTCGTGATAGCGGGGCCGAATGATCACGATGACGTAACGGTTCATTGATAGTGAGGGGGCTGGGTTTTTTAGTCATAGTGATTATTACCTTTTATAGAGCGGTGATGCTCACTGGATAAGCATGCTGGCACTACCCAGAATGGCTGCGCAACTTGCTTTAACTATTTCTTCTGTACGTGTTGTTGTGTCACAAGTGGGTGATGGTGAGATTGTGCATTGCGTCATGCTGGTGATCAGGCTTTCAAAATCATCACCTGTCAATACGACATCAAGATTCTGAGTGGTACTGGCGCCGAGCATATCTCGAATGACTGTTTCGTCAGGCTGAGTTTGTAAATTGTTGGTCGCATTGTTGATATCAACATTCATAATCGCTGTTAATAACGGATTCATAATGGCGGCTTTTTTTGCCGGGCTATCAAAAGCTGTACTAGCTGTACTAAAAGTAAAACCAGAAAAATAACCTGGATTGGTATTAACCAGAACGTTGCAGTAGCTCATTGCCAGTTGTGCGATAGCCATCTGGTGTGAGGCCAGAAAGGTACTGATATTTTCAACAACGGGTAATTGCTGACGATAAGTATTGTAAGTCGTACTGACTGTAGTTTCGGTCGTCGGTACGCCCGTCACCGCTGACATAGTAGCATTAATTTCTTCAAACGTTCGTAGTCCAATATCAGAAACAGGTTCAGCATCATCGGCTGCAGAAGGTGCTATCGGCAGAGCTTCGATAAATGGATTGTTATTGCTTCCCAGCACCTCAAATGTCAGAAAGAACTCATCTGAACCG
Source organism: Gammaproteobacteria bacterium (assembly GCA_029881035.1). Taxonomy (GTDB): domain Bacteria; phylum Pseudomonadota; class Gammaproteobacteria; order SZUA-229; family SZUA-229; genus LH-M37. Next base: position 60,251 of record JAOUNI010000006.1, read on the forward strand.
GAACCTTTTTCCAGTGGAATGATGGTGCCCTGAGTCGATAAAAATTGACCGTTGTTGGTGAAGTCATATCCGGACGAGCTATTGACAGAAGTATCTATGTTAGCAAAAGCCTGTCCTGCAGCAGCTTCTCTGCCATTGATGGCAATGCGCATACCTTTAATGATAATAGGTGAGTTTGGTAGCCAGTCTGGATTGAGGTTAATGAATCGCGGTTCATTAAACAGGTAGGCATAGTTATCATATTGTTCGACGTGAAATAATATATAGCTATCGGGTATGCCAATACGATCTGCTATGGAGAACAGCATAAAATATTTTTTACCAACACCCACTGAAAAATTTTGATTGATTTGCGTTTGGGTTAAAGCTCGATTGTGGATAGCCACCAGTCTGATTTTTCCTTTCCACAGAGCACCGCCACTGGGTTCGTCACCTAAAACAAATGCAAAGGAACTGTCCCAGTCAGTCAAATTGCTGCCGCTGCTGCTGGTATCAACGTCATCGGTGAATATGCCATTAACAAAAATTTGCCGACCATTAACAGGGTCATAATTCATCACCACATGTTGTTGTGAAGCCTGTAAATCTTCATCGGCATCTGCAGTGGATAGTGCGGGTAGACCATTGGCATTCGATGCGTTAGTACGGTTTAAAAATGCGTAGTTATATAAGTTTTGTGCCACGGTGAAATTACGTGCGCTACCACCAGCAGAATAAGTAATGATGGATGTATCTTTTTGCGATACATTGCCGGGGACTAGCCAGCTTTCTATAGAATATTCACCTGTGGCTTTAATCAGATCGTGCAGTTTTTTACTGTTTGCGGTTGAGCCCTGAGCTTTGCCATTGATAATTTCAATGCCATCACCCAGTACCCAGTCGACGGCTCCTGAAAATGTCAGGTTAAGCGCAGGTTCTACACCACTGGTATCAAAGGTCTGTGTGCCACTACCGGTTTTGAATTCCCATAGAGCAATGGTATTGGTTTCGTATCGGCTGCCACCGCTGGCGATAGTAGCGTCATTCAAGGTGACAGCTTTGCTGGTGATGAGTGAAGCGTCAACCTGTGTGAGAGTGATGGCACTGGACAGGAGATTGATTTGATCTTCAATTTCCTGAGCATCACTCAGGCAGTTGGCGCTCCAGCAATTATGGAATTCTTCACGTAAACGAATCACTAATCGTGAGTCAGCAGGGGAATCAAGGTTTATTTTTGCTTTGGCCGCCTCATAGGCGCTGTTGACGTCATTGCTGGAAAAAAATGGAGAGATTGGAGTTGCCGATATTTCAGTATGACATTCTGCACAATGTTGTGTGAGTAGAGGGTAAAGTATTTTTTCAAAACTATTTGGATCATTGTCCTGTGCGGTCGTTGGGAAGTTTCTACTAGCACCAGGATTCTTGATGGCAGGCGCGGTTAAAACAATTTGTCGACCGGTAGCGTTTGGTTCGCCTCCTTTCCATGTGGCTATATAACCTTCGATAATATCAGCGCAGGCACCATTGTCCGGCAACCAGCAATTATGGCCACCAGCCACTTTTGTGACCATCAGTGAGTTGGCGTAATTATCCAGATTAATATGTTTAATTGCTTCCAGGTAAGCGGTATTAACGTTACTTTTATGTACAAAAGATGATGGAGCACTACCGCCTTCAATGTGACACCCACCACAGCGATCGTCTCGACTTAGATTGTCCCAAAAATTTAATTTGAATGCTTGAATGTCCGATGTGGCCGGCGCCGGCCCAGTGTAATTGATGACGGTATTATCTACTGGAGGAATGCTGGTTTGTGTTGATGCACTATCACCACAGGCAGATAGTGTTAACGTGGTAATAATCGTAAAAACACCAATGATGCCAGTATTTTTATAAGCGGCTAGTTTCACTACTTTTCCAGAAAGTAAATACATCTAGTTCCCCTTACAATAAGCCGCAGTTTTGGCAAATACGCGTTTCATGTCATAACCATTATTTTCAAAATCATTGGTGATAGCGGTGACCTGGTTGCGATCAGCCGTATAGTTATCGGATTCACGGAAACAGACGGCCTTGAATACCTTTTTTACCTGACAGCGGCTAAATGCCCGGCTATTGGCCAGTTCTATACCCATTGATTTAGCACCATTGCCAAAGCTGTGTCCGTTTTCATCCAGCACGGTTGTGCTGTCCCATCCCAGTAACTGGTTTTGACCGTTACGCCAGTAGTTTAGCCAACTGTCATCAGTGGTGACGTGGCCGTATTTGAAATTATTACCATTGATGTTGAATTTATCAGTCACCACACCGGGGGTATAATCAAGCTGTTGAGTGTCATTGTTAAAATTGTAATATGCATAGGCACCGTAGAGCGCATCCATACCTGCGTGGCAGCCAATACAGTTATTCATGAAGATACGACTATCACCACCCGGGCTGCGCGAAACATCTCTATGTATATGATCTGGGACACGGCTAATGTCCTTGATTTGTTCCAGATCGGTACACAGGTGGTTGATCAGGGTAAAGCGGAACATCGCGCGGTTGGTTCCATCGACAAAAAATGCAGCTGCAGCGGCTCGGCTGGTGATAACACCAGCTGTAGCGGCTGTTGCTAGCCCTGTCACATTGCTTTGTATCTTTTTTTGCAGCACGGTGGGATCAGAAAAATCACTGCCAGCCGCTTCGAGTGCTTCATAGTGATCGTTATTATTATTTGAGTAGGCTGGACTGACGCTGCCCGTGTAAATAATGTCGCCTGATAAAACCTGTCGGAAATCAACACTGTCTCTAATCATACCAATGACTGTTGCAGTGTAGTCATTTAGCGGCACAAATACGGATTGCTCTTCATTGGTCCAGGGGGCGGCGAAATTTTTCAGTGTGACATTGTAAAAAGCCGCGTTATTCATCGCTTCGTAAGCAGCCGTTTCGCCACTAGGGTCATTGATGATCATAGCTTCCATAGTATCCAGAATGGTATTACTCGGGGAGATGCCCGTCAGTCGATCATGAATACGTTTAGCTTGTTGACGTTCGAGTGTGCCAGCATGCACTGTCGCACTGCTAACAATCACAAATAAGGTGAATGATGAAATAGCATTTAGCCAGGACAAGACATATTTGGAGTTTTGGATGGATATCATTGGGAGTTAATTCTCTATTCCTTGATTAATATGGGGATAGTAATCCAGATTGCACGCTTCAAAATGTTAGCACAGGTTTTATTATGTGTTAATTTTTCCGACAGATTGTTGGTTTTTCGACAAAGTTGTATATTCTGCCGATTAGTGGTCAGAGTAAAGACATGTATATTTTATACAACTAAATCAGTTGGTTATGATTTTATTCGATAAGTTTCAGATACTATAGATATTTAGGTGAATAGTGAAAGGCTATATCTGGTCAGAAATTTTATTTACATTATCAGTTGAAAAGGTCTTTTGAAAAAAGATTCACTCGATGAGAGTTTGTTTGGTATACGAGCCTGTGAATGCTTCTATAATGCATGTTTTTAATGGGGTTGTACTTACCTTAGAATTAGCCGCCATTACCTGAGTGATGGACAAATGATAAATGGAGTGACGAGAATGAAGTGTCTTGTTAGAACTATCCTGATAATGATTTTTATTGTGATTAATTCGGGATTGCACGCCGAAACACCTCAAAATGAGGTGGTGATTGAAAATCAAAGTTTTACTGACAAGGTTAATAATCTCAAAAAACAAGTGCTGGAATTAAACAGGGATCTATTCATTCTGGAAGAAGAGCTGTTATTTCCAGTCAATACACAGATCAATGTATTTATCTCAATTGACGCAGGCTTCTTATTTAAACTAGATTCCGTGCAACTGAAAATAGACGATAAAGTCGTCAGCAATTACTTATACACAGAGCGAGAAATACAGGCACTGCACCGGGGTGGCATACAGCGACTTTATGTTGGCAATATGGTGACAGGAGAACATGAGCTGACTGCGGTTTTTATTGGCAAAGGTCCATTGTCTCGCGACTACAAGCGTGCCTCGACAATTAAAATTAACAAAACAGATGAAGCAAAATTTGTGGAGTTAAAAATAACTGCAAATACCAGTAAAGAGCAGCCGGATTTTTCAATTAAGGTTTGGGAATAAGACAGGTTAATAATCAGAGCACTTCTAGATAACTTAATCATGTGGCACTCATCCCGAATTACAGCCTATGTTACCGTAATAGTATTCAATTTCTTATTATTGATCACGGCTTATGCTGCTGATGATCAGGGACATGAGGTTGATGAGCTTGCCTATGGCGTTGCTCTTTACGACTTTTTTCAGGGAAAATACTTTTCTGCGATTACAGATATTCTTGTAGCAGAAAAAAATCAGACTATCGTCGATGAAAATAAAAAATCAGAATTGTTACTGGGTGGGTTGTATTTGTCATACGGCATGAAATCACAGGCTCATGAAATATTCAAAAAGATAACCACTGAAACCAGGAAGAATCTTAACGGTTCAAAAAATATTATGGATCAGGTTTGGTTTTATATGGGTAAAGATTATTATGCAGATGGATTTGAAGAAAAAGCCAAAAAGGCTTTGCTGAATATTAGCAACCAATCAACACTGGATGTAGAGTATGCGTCAGAACGACTAAATATATTGGCAGAAATATATCTTCACAATCATCAGCTTGAAGATGTTAATACAATTCTTGAATTATTCCCTGAAGGTTCTGTCTGGAAACATTTCGCACAATTCAATCTTGGTCTTGCCTTGATTAAAAGCAATCGTTCGGTAGATGGTTTAATTTTTCTGGAAAATATTGCTGAATTAAATTCGTCGGATAAAGAGCTGGATATGTTGCATGATCAGGCAAATTTAGTATTGGCGGTAAACTATCTTCAATCAGGAATGCCTGATTTATCTGTTAAGTATTTCGAAAATATAAAATTAGAAAGTACGCAATCCAGAGGGGCTTTATTGGGGTTGGGCTGGGTAAAGTACCAGAATTCATCTTACAGAGAGGCAATAAATATATGGTTGGAGCTTACTAGTCGCTCTAGTTCAGATTTAAATGCGCTTGAAGCTTTAATATTTATTCCTCAGGCTCTTGAGAGGCGCGGTGAAAAAGATAGAGCACTGAGCCAATATGACTATGCAATTATGGCTTATATGGAACAATTAAAAAATGTTGCAAGAGTCAGGTACTTGATCAATCAAGGTGAATTAATTAGTGTTTTTAAGACGAGTGCGTGGGATGAGGGGTATCTTGATACAGATGAAATGGTCGAAATTATCGGGCCAGAATTAAGTGATTACCTGTTTGAATTGATAATTTCAAATGATTTTAGAGTTACAGTTAATCGCTACCGTGAATTAGCGGTATTAAGAAATAATTTATCACGATGGCTAAGTGCAATGCCTTCATTGAATTTGATTCTTGATGAAAAAATAAATACCTATAATGAGAGACTTTCGTCGGTTATAAGTGTTCTGGAATTAGACTATGCGAAAAAACTTCATAAAAAACGAGAAGAGTTTGTTGATAAACTTGAGAGGTCATTAGCGTCGAATGAGGTGACGATGTTAATCAATAAGCAGGAAAATAAATTATTTAATATTCTTGGTAAAGTCAAATTAGGACTCGATGAAGTAGAGGTCAATAATAAAGAAGTAACTGACATCAAAGATAAATATCGTTTTCTTTCTGGCTTGATGGAATGGAATATTAGTACTGATTATGCTCCCAGATTGTGGGCTGTTAAAAAAAGTATAGCTGAGCTGGATAATGCGTTACAGGGGGTTAATCGAACAATTCAGTCATTGACATCAGTAAGAAAGTCAGCGCCAGTCAGACACCAACAATTAAGAAATAAAATTAAGGGTAAAAAAGAACAGATTAAACTATTAATGAGTAACGTTGATCAGCTCATGTCCGTCCAGGAGCGGAAAATTCATGACCTGGCGGAAGCCGCTATCGATCAGTATCGTGCCATTATAAAACAATACCATGATCGTGCTTTGTTTGGCCGTGCCAGCTTATATAACTCACTGGTGCAAAAGGATTAGCATGTCTACCAGGTGTCTGTCTATGTGCATCATTTTATCGGTAGCGACTTTATATGGTTGTGGTTTGGCGAATAATAAGAGTATAGAGAGTTTACACATTGCTGATTTAGATGCTTCGGCTGACATTATCCTGTCTAAAAATTCAAGTGTTCCGTCAAGAGCTGGTTCAATAGGAAATTTTAGAGCATATCTTAGTGATAACGAAAATACACTTTATCGTGGTGAAGTACTAAAGCGACTGGCGGCGCTTGAATTGGAAGAAAGTGAAATCGTTAGTAAGCAGGTGGAAGAGCTAGGGCCAGCAGAAAGTGAGCAGCACCTGAAAAATTCCATCGAATACTATATGTCATATTTGAAAATGTACCCTGATAAACAGGATAATGATCATGTGCTTTATCAACTCGCAAAAGCCTATGAGTTTCTTGGTGATACAGATAATATGCTCTTGGTATTAAATGAAACAGTTCTGCGCTACCCAAATTCAGAGTATATAGATGAAATACAGTTCCGCCGTGGTGAGGTTTTGTTTGTCTATAATGATTACGTTAATGCAGAGCAAGCTTATGCAGAGATAGTTTATGCAAAATCATCTTCTCAATATCTGGATAAAGCCCTGTATAAGCTCGCCTGGTCTCAATTTAAACAAGGTAAATATATTGAATCTCTAAAACAATGCATGACCTTATTAGATAGGATGCAAGCTAAGGGTATGTTGACAGATATTTCTATATCAGAAAATCTAGCGTTATCTGAAAGAGACTTTATGAATGATGTTTTGCGTGTTATGAGCTTGTCATTGTCTTATAAAGATGGCACAAAGACAATTCAATATCTATTTGCTGACATCAAAAGCAGACAATATGAGCCATTGCTTTATCTGAAATTGAGTGAGCTTTATTTAAGAACTGAGCGTACGCTAGATGCGGCAGATGTTTATCTGGATTATGTAAAAATTCATCAGAATACGCTATTAGCAGCTGAATTTTATATGCTGGCATTAAATGTCTATAAAACAGCTGGATTAGCTGAACTCCTGCTGACTGAAAAAGTCAATTTTGTAAAAGAATTTGGTGCTGGTACTGTCTTCTGGGAAAGTTATGCAATAGATAAAAAACAGAAGGTAAGTGATGAGGTAAAAGCCAGTATTTATGATTTAGCAAACTATTATCATGCCATTGCCCTGAAGACAGGGTTGTCAAAAGACTATAAGACGGCATCATTGTGGTATGAGGAGTATATTCGATCATTCCCGGATGATGTTTCAACACCAAAGATGAACTTTATGTTAGCTGAATCTTTATACGATTCAGGTCATTACACGAAAGCTCTTGATGAGTATTTAAAAACAGCTTACGGGTATGAGCTTCACGGAAAAAGCGCTGAATCGGGCTATGCTGCAATTATCGCTTATAAAATGCTGATTGAAAAAGCCAATAAACAGGATATTACACAGCTGGAAGTCTCAGCATTAAAAAATGCTATACGATTTAGTTACATATTTAGAAATTCAAAATATGCTCCTTCTGTTATTGTCACAACGGCAGAAAAGTTATACGAAAACAAGGATTATAAAGGTGTTATTGAGTTCGCCGGTAAAAATGTACATTTAAAAGATATGGATGATAAATCATATTTTAAAACTACATGGTTGCTCTATGCTCACTCATTGTTTGAGTTGCAGGAATACGCTACTGCCGAGGAAGCTTATAACACTGTTCGAACCTTAATGATAAAAAGTAACAGGCTATATGTGGATATTTCAGAAAGACTATCTGCCAGTATTTATATGCAAGCGCAAACTTATCGTGACCTCGGTTACAACAAGCTGGCGGCCTATCATTTTTTGCGTATTGAAGAGCATGTGCCAAACTCAAAAATTTATGATACTGCTCAATTTGATGCGGCAGCAGTGCTAATAACTTTAAAAAATTGGAGTCAAGCGACAGGTATCCTGGAAAAATTACGAGTTAAACACATCGAAGACAATAGTTACTCAAGAGGTGTTTCACAAAAACTGGTACTTACTTACACGGAAACAGGTCAATTCGAGAAAGCTGCTGATGAAGCTGCCTATTTATCGGAAAAGTCAGAAAATAACGAAGAGCGTAGAGTATATGCATGGCTTTCTGCTGAAAGTTATCAGAAAGCATCTGTTGATAAAAAAGCAAACAAAATTTATATTAAATATATAGATAGATATCCTGTGCCTTTTTCGCAGTACATTGAGGCGCATCAGCGTGTAATTAACTATTTCAGAGATTACAACGACCCGGTTCATCTTAAAAAATGGTTGTCAAAGACGGTCGCTGCTGAGATAAATGGGGGGAATATGCGCACTGATCGAACAAAATTTATTGCCTCCAGATCAGCGCTGGAGCTAGCTGGGTCGCTACAGGATAAGTTTAAAAAAATTGAGCTGAAAGAACCATTGAAGAAGTCACTTAAAACTAAAAAAAAGTTGATGAAAAAAGCGTTAAAAGCCTATTCTGAACTAATGGCGTATGAAATTGCAGAAGTAACCACATCCTCTACTTACCATGTCGCAGATATATATGGTCACTTTGCCGCTGCCTTAATTAATTCGCAACGACCTAAAAACTTGGACGAGGACGCGTTAGAACAATACAATGTCCTGTTGGAGGAACAGGCGTACCCATTTGAGGAGAAAGCTATTGAAATTCATTCTGCTAATGCTAAACGCACTAGAGCTGGAGTTTATGATGAGTGGATTAAAAAGAGTATACAGGCACTGTCAATATTAAATCCGATAAGATATGCGAAGACTGAACGTGTTGAAAGCTATGTTAAATAAAGTTACTAGAATTATCGGCGTACTTTTTTTTAATGTTATGTTGACTGCCTGTGCGTTGCAGGTTCAGGAAAGTGCGTCTCATATTGATACTGAAAATAAAATACGATTAAGCTCATATTATGCCGAAGCAGTAAGTGCAGCTAAAAATGGTTTGATAGATAAAGCAATTGAGCTATTTGAAACTGTAGTGCATGAATCACATGATTTTGGTGATGCATATACCTATCTTGGACTGCAGCATTTACAAAAAAATGATCTTGATAAGGCAGACCGGGCCTTTGAAAAAGCAATATTACTAGATTCGACTAACTTTGTTGCTTACAATCACCGTGGTGTTATTTTACGTAACCGTGGTGATTTTTCAGCCGCTAATATGATGTATCAGGCTGCCATTAAGTATAATCCTGATTATGCTAACGCACATTTTAATATCGCTATTTTGTATGATATATATCTATACGATTTAGAAAAGGCATTGTATCACTATAGGACATTTCAAGCGCTTAGCGGTGAAAGCGATAAGTTGGTTGAAAAATGGATTATAGATCTGGAGCGACAAATTGTTACTGCCAGTAAGGATAACGTATAATGCGACGTCTAATCTTAAATTTATTCATGTTGTTTTTTTTTCTGATTATATCAATGAATTTGTGTGCAGAAGAAAATATAAAAATGCAAGGTATGTCGGTAATTGGTAATAAAGAATCACCTAATTTGTTATACATCGTGCCATGGAAGGCACCAAAGTTTACAGATATGGATGATCAGCTAATTTCTTCCAGATTATTCGATGAAGCTTTGATGCCTGTAGATCGTCAAGTTTTTATTAGAAAAGAACTTTATCAACGAGCCAGGCAGGATATAGATCGTAAATAATTATTAATAATCGTTTTTCAAATAATCAAATAAAGTAATAATAGAGTAATAACTTAAATACAGGAGAAAGTTATGTTTTCCGAGTTCGTATCATTTTTACAGTCAGGTGGAGTATTTATGTACCCCATTATGATGGTTTTTGCATTTGGTTCCGCTATTGCATTTGAACGCTATCTATATTTGACCTCTGTTAAAAGGAATAATCAGAAATTATTGAAAAAAATTACACCTCTGCTTAATCAGGGTAATTATCAGGATGTATATAAAATTACGGAAAATTCCAAAGTGGCTATCTGCATGATGTTATCGTTAGGTATACGTCGTCAGCAGGAATCTGCCAGACGAGAGGATGTTGAAATGGCCATGGAGGAAGTTATGATGGAAACTATTCCGCGTCTCGAAAAACGCACACATTATATTGCGATGTTTGCAAATATCGCGACCTTGCTGGGTTTGTTAGGTACGATTACCGGTCTCATTAAAGCTTTTACAGCAGTGGCACAGGTAGATCCTTCGTTAAAAGCTGAAATTTTATCTAGTAGTATCTCAGTTGCCATGAATACCACTGCTTTTGGATTGGGAGTGGCAATTCCACTTATTATTATTTTTTCTATGTTGCAATCAAAAACCACTGAAATTGTCGACAGTTTTGAAATGGCGACGGTGAAATTTTCAAATCTAATTACACAGAATAAATAGAAGTTATTATTATGCTTCGGAAACGATTCAGAACTGGAAGTAAAAATAAATCAGTTGATCTTGATATTACTGCGTTTATGAATTTAATGGTTGTACTTGTTCCATTTTTATTGATGACGGCGGTTTTTACCAATACCAGTATTCTTGACCTTGAATTGCCATCTGAAGAAGATATGAAATCATCGAATGATGATAGAGCAACGTTCGGACTAAATATGATTATTCGTGACGACGAGCTAGTCCTGGCTGATCAACAAGGAAGTATTATAAAAAAAATACCGGTATCAAAAAGTGGCCATAACTTCCATTTGCTAAATCAGGTCCTTCGTCAGGTAAAGGAAAAATATCCTGATCTTACTGCAATTTCCATTCTGTCTGAACCGAATACCAATTATGAAAATCTGATTAAAGCGATGGATGCGGCTCGTGAATACCGGGTTTTGTATGAGGGCGAAGTTGTCAACGCTGAACTTTTTCCAGATATATCTATTGGTGATGCACCAAAAGGACAACAAATTTAATGAAAGAATCACGCCGTATCAAACGAATGAAAAGACATCATGCCAGAGGGGCAGATAAAAATGCATCCTTAAACATGGTCTCATTGATGGATATTTTTACCATTCTTGTTTTTTTCTTACTGGTGAGTGCCGCCAGCACAGATATTTTACCTACCCCAAAAAATATAAGATTGCCCAGGTCAACAGCTGATGCATTGCCCAAAGAAAATATAGTTATTATTGTTGGTGAAAATAAGATATTGCTTCAGGGGAAAGAAGTATCTGATATGAAATCAGTGATTGATAGTAAAAATCTCATGATTATGCCGCTATTTAATGAATTGAATCAGCTCGCAGGTTCTAATGAACTCGAAAAAAATAAAGATTTAATCACCAATAAAGGTGTCACGATACTGGGTGATAAGGAGATACCTTATGCCTTGTTAAAAAAAATAATGTTGACTTGTTCGGCGGCGAAATTTGTTAATATTTCATTTGCAGTAAGCCGGATAGCTGAAAAAAATGGTTAGACCCGTGCTTGCTTCAAATATATCAGATGAAATTTTTCTGCCGTGGGTTGAAAGCGCTAATGACCGACGCTTTAAGCAAATTCTTATTATATTTGTAGTAGTTTTTTCTTTAATTAGCGCAATAGTGCCTTTTCTCCCGGTGCCTGAAATCATTCAGGCAGACTTGAAAACAGTGTCTCCACACCTTTCAAGATTAATCATGGAGAAAAAAAAGCAACCGCCACCACCTCCACCTATACCAGAAGCTAATGTACCTGAAAAAAACATACCCGTTAAGAAATCTGAAAAGCTGGATAAAAAAGAAGTGGCTTATAAGAAGGCGGCTAGTAGTGGTTTGGTGGCTTTGAGTAACGAGCTTGCCGAACTAAGAGAAAGCTTTGATTTTTCTATGCTTGATGCGAAACCACTGATCAAGTCAGTGGCCGTTAAAAAGCAAAGTTTTGATCAAGATCTCATTACAGCCAAAGCAACTAGCAGTAGTTCTGGTATTGCTGTCGATAAAGCGACCACCTTAACTGGCACGGCCAAACTATCTGAACGCAGCACTACAAAAGTGACCAGTGATATTGCTGATAAAATTTCTGCAACTAGAAAATCAGCGACGTCCGGAAAAAAAATCTCACGTGGTGAAAGTGAAATCGAACAGGTTTTCCAGAAAAATAAGGGAGCTATATACAATTTATATAATCGTGCCTTGAGAAAAGATCCTACCTTAGGTGGTAAAGTTATCATCGAGCTGACAATCAATGCACAGGGTAAGGTTGTCCAGTGTCATATTATTTCTAGTGAATTGAATGACCCAGGTCTGGAAAGAAAAATTATTGCCCGTGTCAAGATGTTTCAGTTCAAGCCTGCGGATGTGCTGGAAACTACGGTTAAA